>CAISWS010000527.1 GCA_903889265.1 uncultured Bacteroidota bacterium | reverse complement strand
GCGCAAATTTAGCGACCGGTTACGCCATGCGCAAGATGCACTTCACCGGATGCTTACGTTTATAACACTTAACGAAAACCCTTTTCTGGCAACAGGAAGGGGTTTTTCATTTAAATTCATGCAGGTAAGGTCTGTCCTGGTGGATGACCCAAAGAGCCGCAAAGAATTATAAAAATCTTTGCGGCTCTTTGCTCTGTATTCCTTTGCGTTCTTAGCGTTAACCTGCTTTTCGCATTCACTACGCAAATACATTGCGCACTGCCACCCTAACTTGCATACTAAAAACAACTACTATGGAAACTACTCCCGCAATCCCCCAAAAGTTCGAGGAACTGATGAAACTGGAAAAGATTGAACGCCACCATCTCGACATCCTCACCACCGCCGAGAAGGCCGAATTCCTCCAACTCATACACGCTAAAATCCCCAACTATCACGGCGAAGAACTCGACCGCTATATAGAACAAACCTCAGCCCTGCTCGACCAAAATGAGGTGTGGGAATTTAACCACCGCAAAATTGAAGTTATCATCGAGCGATACGTTAAGGAAACCGGCAACATGCCCAGCACCAGTGCAATAGCCACCGCCACCAGACTTAGTCGCCACACCGTGCGAAAGCATTTAAACGCCGTAAACCAAAGCCCCGTGGTAAGCGACCAAAACAACGGCATTGCCCTCATGTTACCGCGGGTAATGGGCAGCGTATTAAAGCAAGCCCTCCAGGGCGATGTAAAAGCTGCCAGGGTTTACATTGAGGCCGCCACCAAACAGAAACAAGCACCCGCTACCATCATCAATCAAAACAACTATATCCAAATCAACAAAACCATTATTAGCCAGCAACTGGTAGAGCAACTAACGCCCGATCAACTCAAAAAAATAGAACTGATAATAACCGGCCGAGACATTCCGGGCCAACAACCGGAGGTTTGATACCCAAAAACTGCCTGATAAGGGGTAGGGGTGGTTACCAGTTTATTGCACTTTATTTTAACTAACTAATTGTTTATTAATGTGTTACATCATTTTACCCCTGTTACCACTGGTAACCACCCCCTTACCGGTTTAAGGCCTAAAGTGAGTTAAAGTAAAAATAAATTATATGCGAAATTGCGATTTTGCGCAATGAAGGAGCAATCCAGAAATTAAGAAGGTCAAGGTGAGGTCGGCCGTTTTTCTAAGTATTCCGACGGTAAATACTTTGTCATCGGGTCTGTTGGAAGATTTGGTAAAAAAAGCAAAGTATGATATTTTACTTCCTAAAGAGTAATCCCATTTTTATCATAAAGCTGAATGTAAGGCGAGTTCTCATCTTTTGAAAATAGTCGCTCCAAATAATATTTGGAGATTTCATAGCTCCGTCTTTGGTCATGTTTTTTTGTGAAAGCCACCTGCCACTCTAAGAATGCAAAACAGTCATTTATTAGATTTATATATTGATTTAAATTCAAATGTGTATTGTAAAATTCTAATTCATCCTCTTGTAATATATATACATCGTCTTTTATCACCCCGTCAACTCGCAAAAATCCTGAAATGAAACACGGTGCAGCGAAATCAAAAGGATAAAATAAATC
>CAISWS010000526.1 GCA_903889265.1 uncultured Bacteroidota bacterium | reverse complement strand
ATAACTAACTTTTTTAAAAGATATTATGTGCCCAACAACACATTTTTAACCATTACAGGCCCCATTCAGGGAATGGTTGTTGAGGATCAGCTGGTAGGCCTGTTTAAGCAGGTAAAGAAAAGTGAATTTGACCCCGAAACAGTTACAAAAATTGTGGACCTGCGCCCTATGGCTTACAATACACAGTTTATTGAAAGTGATACTACAAGTTCACCAGAATTTCAGATATGCTGGCAGTTTCCCGGCACCGACAATAATTTTAAAGACAGTTACAGTGCGTTTTTGCTGAATGCCATGCTAAACGATAAAAATAATTTTATACAGGTTAAGCTGGCCAAAATGGGTTGCAAAAAATTCACAGTACAATACGACGCAAACAACTTTAACGGAATTCTGAGAATTACCCTTCAACCCTCAAAGAAAAACTTTTTTGCTACCTATCAGTTTCTCATAAACGAATTGGGCCGTTTAAATAAAACACTGGTTAACGATGTAATGATTAGTGCAGGTAAAATACAGTTTAAGAAGGAATATGAAAGCTTAAAGAAATCAAAAGAATTTCCGCAATGGGTAGTAAAGTACTGGACCTTTAATGACGAAACGTATTTCCCCACTTTGATGGATAGCGTTATGACGGTTACCCCACATCAACTTGAAACATTTGTAATTGATTACTTTAACCAAAGTTCCTATATAACAGGCTTAAAAATAAACCAGGCCGACCGTAATGCGTTAAAGGCTGATTCGGCTTTTGCCGAGCTTGATCCAGGTGTTGCCAAATATGTTTTCACTTACAAGCAAAATGTTACCTCGCTTGAGGGGGCAGAAAACATGGTAAAACTGCAAAACCTGTTGCAATGGCTAACTATTAATTCGGATATAAACATTCAGGTAAACGGTTTTAGCGATGAGCATGAATATAATCGAACCACCGATGAAGACTCTATTATAGCCTTCATTGATTCAATGCCCACTTTCAGTAAAGTAACTTCTGAACTCATAAAAAAGAAGCACTCCCTTAGGCCCGAACTGGCACGGGCTGCAAAAATTGTAAGATATTTATACGACCACGGAATTGCTGCTGACCGTTTGAACGGAACAGCTATGATGTACAAATCTGCCAACAAACAGGAGGCTGCCGACAATATGAAATGTACTTTAACGCTTAACAAGCTCAGAAGAAGCCCTTCTTTATATGAATATCATTACGGCAAAAAGAAGGAGTAGTTTAGATGCCCAGTTTCGAGGCCGTAAACATAATAACTAATAAAACAAGCACTATTTAAATTAAATAACGTAAACACGTGAACACCACAAAAGAAAACAATGCACGGAAAAACACCAAAAGAGTCCACGGTTATAATGACGGAGATTGTGTTACCCAACGACACCAATGCACTTGGCAATTTGAGGGGGGGGAGAATATTACACTGGATGGACATAGCCTCGGCTATTGCAGCAGGCAAACATTCAAACGCTGTGGTAGTAACGGCCTCAGTAGATAATGTATCATTCGAAAACCCCATTAAGCTGGGAGACGTGGTTACCATAACTGCTAAGGTTACACGCACGTTCTCAACTTCCATGGAAACCCATATTGAAGTTTGGGCAGAAAACCTTCCCTCCCAAACCCGTTATAAATGCAATCAGGCCTACTACACTTTTGTTTCTTTAGATAGCAACGGAAGACCCAAAAAGGCAAACCCTTTGATTCCTGAAACGGAAGAGGAAAAAAGGATGTTTGATACAGCCATGGCCAGAAGAGAACTGCGCCTGGTACTTGCGGGCAAACTAAAAATGGCTGATTCGAACGAACTTAAAAAGAGCTTCGAAATCAATTAGCATACAGTTTTTTTTATTGTTTTGCCAGGTACTCAATAGTCGCCGAAGGTAAAGCTATGTTGTACATTCGTATATCATCAATACAGCCATTAAAGTAATAGTTACGTCCATAACCACCACCATTACCAATTACCAAATGAGCTGTGGTACGGGTAAAAGTATAATTGGCATTATGCATATCATCTCCAGCCTACAAAATACCGTTAACATAAACAGCCATAAAGGTTCCGTTAGCCACAAAAGCCAGGTGTTGCCATTGACCCGGAACAATTAATACCTGCGCATTCAATGGGTCGGCACCATAAATCGAAGTAGCTCCGTCAGCAGTCCAGTTGTCAAGTATAAACACATTACGGTTAAACTGGTTGTCAATAGCATATTCCCAGGGTCCTGAAACGCCCCGCTTACTTAATACGGCGATAGGGTTCGTTGTGTCTGCCACTTTTACCCAACAACTGATAGTAAATTGGTTAGTACTGTCAAACGAAGCCAGTGGTAAAGCCCCAAAATCCACAATTGCTGAATCGGCCCGATTGAAATACATGGCCTTACCTGTATTTCCGTGATGATCGGCTGAGAAAGTGGCTTGGTAAACAATTCCGTTAACACCGCTTACATTATCCATTGCATTGCCATCAAAAGGTATGCTTACCACCAGTCCGGTTGAAATATCAGGGCTGGCAGGTCTGCCATGGCATGAAAGCAAAAACGATACTAAAATCAGGGATAAATATTTCATTGTGGTGATACAACGCCGGAAGAATAAGATTATTTCATCACGTAGTTTTCT
>CAISWS010000525.1 GCA_903889265.1 uncultured Bacteroidota bacterium | reverse complement strand
GGTATGCCGGCTTCAGGTAGGGCACAGATTTGACAACTTTTTAAAAGTTGTCAAATCTAAACGCACGCCATAACAAAAAATCCCCGAATAAATTAATGTCCGGGGATTTTGTTTTTGCATTAAGTCTCCCTTTTTGGGGAGATTTAGAGGGGCTTGTTACTCAAATTTCAAATCAAGCGCCAAACCTCTTAACTCGTGCATTAACACGCTGAATGATTCAGGTATGCCGGCTTCAGGAAGGGCACAGATTTGACAACTTTTTAAAAGTTGTCAAATCTAAACGCACGCCATAACAAAAAAATCCCCGAACAAATTAATGTCCGGGGATTTTGTATTTGCATTAAGTCCTCCCTTTCGGGGAGGATTTAGGTGGGGCTTGTTACTCAAATTTCAAATCAAGCGCCAAACCTCTTAACTCGTGCATTAACACGTTAAATGATTCTGGTATACCGGCTTCAGGAAGGTTATCTCCCTTAACAATAGCTTCGTAAGCTTTTGCACGGCCAACAATATCATCTGATTTAACGGTAAGCAATTCCTGAAGAATGTTTGATGCACCGTATGCCTCGATTGCCCAAACCTCCATTTCCCCGAAACGCTGACCACCAAATTGTGCTTTACCGCCCAGTGGCTGTTGAGTGATGAGCGAGTATGGCCCGATAGAACGTGCGTGCATTTTATCATCAACCATGTGTATCAGTTTCAACATATAAATGATACCTACGGTGGTTGGCTGGTGGAAACGTTCGCCGGTTTCTCCGTCATACAGGTAAGTAGAACCTAAAGCCGGTAAACCTGCTTTGGTGATATAAGATTCAATTTCATCCAGCGATGCACCGTCGAAGATAGGAGTAGAGAAGCGTGCGCCCAGTTTTTGACCGGCCCATGCCAATACGGTTTCGTATATCTGTCCCAAGTTCATACGCGAAGGTACGCCTAGTGGGTTCAATACTATATCCACCGGTGTTCCGTCTTCCAGGAAAGGCATATCTTCTGCACGAACAATACGTGCAACAATACCCTTGTTACCGTGGCGGCCTGCCATCTTATCACCTACTTTCAGCTTACGCTTTTTGGCAATGTAAACTTTAGCCAGTTTCAATACACCTGATGGTAACTCATCGCCGATAGAGATGTTGAATTTCTCTCTTTTGTATTTACCGGTTTCTTCGTTAGCGCGGATGTTGTAGTTATGCAACATCATCTTCACCATCTTGTTGTTGTCTTCGTCCTTGGTCCAGTTGTTACCGTCAACTACGGCGTAGTCCAGGTCAGAAAGTACTTTGGCGGTAAACTTGGTTCCTTTGCTTATCAGTTCTTCCCTGTAAATGGTTTGGATACCGGTGGTAACCTTACCGCTTAACACGGTCATTAACTTATCAATCAAAGTGTTTTTGATATCGCCTAGTTTCTTTTCGTAGTCTTTATCCAGTTTCTCTAAAGCTGTTTTTTCTTTTGCTTTAGAAGTTTTGTCCTTCTTGGCGCGGGCAAACAGTTTTTTTGTGATAACGGTTCCTTCAATTGAAGGTGGAACTTTCAAAGAAGCATCTTTCACATCACCGGCTTTATCACCGAAGATGGCACGTAAAAGTTTTTCTTCCGGTGTTGGGTCAGTTTCACCTTTAGGGGTGATTTTACCAATCAGAATATCGCCTTCCTTAACACGGGCGCCTACACGGATAATACCGTTGTCGTCCAGGTCTTTGGTGGCTTCTTCGCTTACGTTAGGTATATCTGGTGTTAACTCCTCTTCTCCAAGTTTGGTATCGCGCACTTCAAGTTCAAACTCTTCTACATGGATAGAAGTAAACACGTCATCACGCACAACTCTTTCAGATATAACGATGGCATCCTCAAAGTTGTAACCTTTCCATGGCATGAATGCCACTTTAAGGTTAGCACCCAGTGCTAATTCACCGCCTTGTGTTGCAAAACCTTCGCAAAGAATTTGTCCCTTGTGTACCCGCTGGCCTTTCTTAATGATAGGTTTCAGGTTTATACAAGTGCTCTGGTTGGTTTTTAAGAATTTAGGCAAGTTGTAGGTTACCTTATCATCGCGGAACGAAACCAGTTTTTCTTCTTCGGTTCTGTCGTATTTAACGATAATCATATTGGCATCCACATACTCAATAACACCATCTCTTTCGGCATTAATCAGGTTACGGCTGTCAACAGCAACTTTTGCTTCAATGCCGGTTCCTACTATCGGCGCCTGTGGCTTTAACAAAGGCACTGCCTGACGTTGCATGTTTGAACCCATCAGGGCACGGTTAGCATCATCATGCTCCAGGAACGGAATCAGGGATGCAGATACACCCACAATCTGGTTAGGAGCAACGTCCATATACTGAACCTCAGATGGTTCAAGGATAGGGAAGTCTCCCTGGAAACGTGATTTTATCTTGTTGCTGGTAAAGTTACCTTTCTCATCAAGCCCGATGTTACTCTGAGCTATCTTAACCAGGTCTTCTTCTTCAGCGCTCAAAAATTCAACTTTACCTTTCAGGTTTACTTTGCCGTGGTCAACTTTACGGTAAGGTGTTTCGATAAAGCCCATTTTGTTCACTTTAGCATGAACGCAAAGGGTAGATATCAAACCGATATTCGGTCCTTCCGGTGTTTCAATGGTACAAAGACGGCCGTAGTGAGAGTAGTGAACGTCACGTACCTCAAAACCTGCACGCTCTCTCGAAAGACCACCAGGTCCTAAGGCCGATACACGACGCTTGTTCGTGATTTCAGCCAGTGGGTTGGTTTGATCTAAGAATTGAGATAACTGCGAAGTACCAAAGAATGAATTGATAACTGAAGAAAGCGTTCTTGCGTTAATCAAATCAACAGGTGTGAACACCTCATTATCACGCACGTTCATACGCTCGCGGATGGTTCTTGCCATACGGGCCAAACCTACGCCAAACTGAGTGTATAATTGCTCGCCAACAGTTCTTACACGACGATTGCTCAAGTGGTCAATGTCATCAATTTCCGCTTTCTGGTTGCTAAGGTTAACGAGGTATTTAACGATGGCAATGATATCGGTTTTGGTAAGCACCTTAGTATCCATATCAATATCAAGCTCCAGCTTTTTATTGATTTTGTAACGGCCTACTTCACCTAAATCGTAACGCTTATCGCTGAAGAATAATTTTTCAATGATTCCACGCGCAGTTTCCTCATCAGGTGGTTCGCTACCACGTAGTTGTTTGTAGATGTGGTTAAGGGCTTCAATTTCTGAGTTAGAAGTATCCTTATTTAAGGTATTGAAGATAATTGAGTAATCGGCAGTGTGGCTGTCCTTGTGGGCAAATACACTTTTGTTGCCTGACTCAATGATTAGCTGGATGTTATCTTCGTCAATAATAGTATCGCGCTCTAACAATACTTCGTTACGTTCGATAGATACTACTTCGCCGGTGTCCTCATCCACAAAGTCTTCCATCCAGGTTTTAAGAACCCTTGCAGCCAGTTTACGGCCAATAGCTTTGCTTGCAGCCTTTTTGCTGATTTCAATTTCATCAGCTAAGTCGAACAGGGTCAAGATGTCTTTATCAGAATCGTAACCTACTGCACGAAGCAACATGGTTACAGGGAATTTCTTCTTACGGTCGATGTAAGCATACATCACGTTATTGATGTCGGTAGCAAACTCCATCCATGCGCCTTTGAAAGGGATAACGCGGGCGCTGTAAATCTTGGTGCCGTTCGGATGGAACGACTGGCCGAAGAATACACCCGGGCTACGGTGAAGCTGAGAAACGATAACACGCTCAGCGCCGTTAACGATGAAGGTTCCTTTCGGGGTCATGTAAGGGATGTTACCCAAAAACACGTCCTGAACGATGGTTTTGAAGTCGATGTGCTCAGGGTCGTTACAAGAAAGCTTCAGTTTGGCTTTCAATGGCACGCAGTAAGTTAAACCTCTTTCAATACACTCATCAATAGTATACCTTGGAGGGTCAACAAAATAATCAATGAATTCCAGCACGAAAATGTTGCGGGTATCAGATATAGGGAAGTTTTCTTTAAACACCTGGTATAAACCCTCGTTAGAGCGGTTTTCGGGTGTGGTTTCGAGTTGGATAAACTCTTTGTAAGTTTCTAACTGGATGTCGAGCAGGTCGGGCTGTTCGTCAGGGAGTTTAATTTTACCGAAGTTGATTCTCTCAGCTTGTTTCTTCAAAATTTCAGCCATAACGTTCAATTGGTTAAGGTTCAGTAAATTTCCTCAATAGCTATAAATGCGAAATCGAGCGTAATTGTTTCTTTAATTACAGAGACAAAAACACTGTTTTAGCGTCATTCTGATGTTATATTTTGGAACCGGATTTGCAAAACGGATGGCAAAGATAGTAGACAGTAGGGATTTTGCAAACATTTTCAGCAAAAAAACAAATATCGTACCAAACAGGGGTTGAAGTGTTAAAATTGTTGCGGGAGGGGTTGTTAAAATGGTGAGAATGGATTTAGAAGTAAGCATTTGGACAGTATCCATCATTTGTTGCAAATCAGGCCAGGGGAAGCCATAGACCCCGACTACTGCATAGCGGTGTTGTTATCAGTGCCTAACAGGTAATTGAAACCCAGGTTGTCGTTTTGCATCGTTTTTTCAATACACAAGGGGTGTATTAATTCCGTTACCGGTATATCCAGCAATTTGATTTCGTGGAACCAGGCTTCCAGAAATTTTTTATCGTGGTGGTGCTCGCTGAAAAGTTTTTGAAGTTTCGAATCAGGAGGTGTGGTATCGTCACAGCAAAAAAGGGTGAGTTCTTTTTTAATGCCCTTTTTTTCGGGGGAGATTGGCTCATAGGCTACAATTGCCTTGAAATACCTCATGGTGTTAATTTTACACTAAGGTAAACAAGGAAATCAGAATTATCAAATAATAATAATTGGATTATGTTAATTTTTTCTGTGAGGGATGAAGCCTGGCTATCCTAAGTTGCTATTACCCACGGAAAACCGTGTCAATTATGAAGCACAAATACCCATTTGGTGGTATTGACGCGGTCAATTCTAATTACCATTTTTACAACATTGGATAATAAAGTTACAGGTTAACCGGTGATGAAGATTTCGTGCCTCCCGCTTTTTATGTTGCCTTTGTTTGCCGGCGCTGTATGCAGATGTGATTTTAACCGTGATACCGCTTTCCGTAATGAATCCCAGGAATACCTATTCGGGCGCATTAAACCTGAGCACAAAACAGGCATGCATTACGACCTGCTTGAATTTCATTTTAAAAACGCACACAATTTAAATGATGTTAAGGGCGTTGTAATAAAAAAAGACAATGTTCGTACACTTTCATACAAGTTGACCCTGGCAGGTAGTATGTATACAATGCTTGTCAGTTCAATTGAAAGTAAAACAAGCCCTGAACCCGTAATTCCAAAATGCACCCTTACTTTTTTGGCTGAAGGATATAAAACAAAAACTGTAATTTAGGGAGGCAGGATTGTAGACAGCGTTGGGAATATTCTTTTAGAATCAGATAGTGCACCATTCATTTCTTCATATACTGTTGACCCCGCCTATTCCAACGATTCTACTCATTATATTTATAACTTAAAGGAGATGGAACAACACGTTTGCTTGTTTCTGGAACCATTATTTACTGATTCCGTAGATAAAGTTACGGCCCAGGCAACAAACCGGCCCATACGTGTATCTATCGCAAAAACACCTAAAATGACCCCCTCAGATTCGCTCGTTCAAATCATTCATTCGTTGCAAACAAGCCAAACGGATATGGTTAATGCTATAACTAATAACGCCGACAAGCTGGTTAGGTGGTTTGGTGGCATAATCTTTATTCTTATGGGTGTAATTGCGTTTTTTTTAAAACGGGAGATGGATAAAATTGATAAGAAATTTACAAGCATAGAAAAGTCGCTTGAAAAGCTGAATGACAACCTGGTTAGCATGACCGGGGCTATAGGAAAGTTACAGGGACAGATTGGTGAGCACGGGAAAAAAAACTGATTGCTGACATTTTTAGGTTCCATCACTTTATGCCTTGCATTTTGTTTAAATAAATTGCAGAATCGGTTTTTGTCCGGCAAATTCATATCTCGCTAATTAATCCTGATGGTTAACAAAGAAGGCCACCCGGAACCGGATAGCCTTCTTTGTATTTCGGTAAGCCGCGTTTATTTCTTCTTTAACTCTGCAATATCCGCCTGCATTTGGGCCAGGGTTTTTTCCAGGTTGTCGATTTTATCGTTTAGCGCCTTTACTGATACCAGGGCAATGCCTGCGGGATCTATGGTGCTGATGCGTTTATCGCTGGTGCCCAGTTTAAAGGCGGCGTAAAAGTCCTGGGCCATTGGGCCAATGTGGTATTCTTCGGTGCCTATGTAACGCCATTGTTTAATTTCAAGGTTGCAAACTTTCTTTAATACCTCAGCAGCGCTTATATCGGTTATGTTATCTTTCAAATTACGGTCGCTGGCGTTGGTCCAGGTGCCACCGGTTGTAAGGCCTGCGCCGTTGCCGTTGGTTGGGTTATTGCCTACTACCATGGCGTATAATGATGAGTCTTTGGCCCCGTTAAACAAAAGGGCAATATCGCTGGCATTGCCGATTGCTACGGTGTTGCTGGCAGGTACTTTTACCCCGTAGCCTATGGCTATTGCATTGCTAAGGTTCGAAGAGGCCCCATCGGCATTAAACCCTATAAAGATATTTTCTGAGCCGGTGATGTTGGCACGGCCGGAGGCATAACCCAGGGCGGTGTTGTAACTACCGGTAGTATCGTATAGCAGTGAAAAATAACCCATGGCTACGTTGCCGTTGCCCTGGCTATTGTTTTGCATACAATAGGAACCAATGCCGCAGTTAAATGAACCGGTGTTGCTGAACTGCATGGCACCGTTACCCAATACGTTGTTAAAACTACCACTGGCGTTCATTTGCAGCGCTGCGGAGCCGACTGCGGTATTACTACTTCCGCTGCTGTTTTGGCTGATGGCGGAATAACCGATTGCAGTATTACTTGCACCGGTAGCAGTATACTCTAACGCAAAGGCCCCGAAGGCCGAGTTGAAATTATTAGTAGTATTGGTATACATAGCCGAAGCGCCAAAGGCCGTATTTGAAACACCGGTAGTATTGTTTTTTAGCGCAGCATAGCCTCCGGCGGTATTTTGCACACCAACTGTATTTTGTAACAACGAAAGGCTGCCTATAGCTGTATTAAAATAACCTGTAGTATTGCTGTAGCCCGATTGATAACCAATATAGGTACTGGCTGCGCCGTTAGACAAACTATTAGCCGACTGATAACCATATGAGGTGCTGTTATTTGCAAAATCCAGTTTACCTGCGTTTTGGTTGGCTACTTTAAAAGTAAAGGTAACGCTATCTGTAGTTCCAATAAAGTTGAGGGCGGGGTTGGTGCCCGAATTACCCTGTAATAACCACCCGTTTGTATAGCCCATAGGGCCTTGCGCGCCGGTTAAGCCTTGTATACCCTGCATTCCCTGTGGTCCGGTTATACCTTGTGGCCC
>CAISWS010000524.1 GCA_903889265.1 uncultured Bacteroidota bacterium | reverse complement strand
TCTTTCAATTGATGCCAAAGATTGGATTCCATTGGCCAAGGCACTTCGTAATTATTTCGACCAGCAATTCGATTATCTGTTTAATGTTACTGCGGTTGATTGGAAAACTTATTTAAGCGTTGTTTACCATTTACGCTCAACTAAGTTAGATCATGTTGTTGTTGTTAAAGCCAAGATTTCGGACAGGAATAACCCCGAAATAGAAACCGTTTCAAATATCTGGCGCACGGCTGAATTTCATGAGCGCGAGGCATTTGATTTATTGGGTGTTAAATTTTTGCACCACCCGGATTTAAGAAGATTGTTTTTAACCGATGATTGGGTGGGGTATCCCTTGAGGAAAGATTATGACGACCCATTGAATATGATAAAGCTTTAGTGTAGTATAAAGTGTTTATTATTAATGACTTAGACTTAATAAGTGGTAGTTTTAGTTAAAACCGATTTTGATATTGTTTGTATGGTTTAGCTGTGTTTATAATTTTAATAAATGATTGAGGAAGTAGGAACAACAACTGAAGGCGACCTGATAATAAATGTCGGGCCACAGCATCCGTCTACACACGGGGTGTTGCACCTGGTTATTACCCTCAATGGCGAAACTGTGAAAAAGGTAGAGCCGCATTTGGGGTACATTCATCGTTCCATTGAAAAAATGTGCGAGAGCCTTTCGTACCGCCAGTTTATATACGTTACCAGCCGGATGGATTACTTGTCATCGCATATCAATAACCAGGGCTGTGCTTTGGTAGTTGAAAAAGGTATGCAGATTGAAGTGCCTGAGCGTGGTAAGGTTATCCGGGTATTAATGGCAGAACTAACGCGCATTGCATCGCACCTTTTATGGTGGGGAGCAATGGGTATGGACATTGGGGCATTTACTCCATTCTTCCATGCATTTCGCGAGAGAGAGGCTATTAATGACATTATGGAAGAAACCTGCGGTGCCAGGTTGACCATGAACTACGTAGTTCCGGGTGGGGTAATGGCAGACGTACATCCGAATTTTCAAAAAAGGACAAACGAGTTTATTAAGCTGCTGAAGTCGAAAATAGATGAGTATTATATCCTGCTAACCGGCAATATTATTTTGCAGGAAAGATTAAAGGGGGTTGGAGTTATATCTGCAGAAGATGCCATTTCATATGGTTGCAGCGGCCCGGTTCTGAGGGCGTGCGGGGTAAAATCTGACATCCGCAAAATGGCACCATACGATGGTTACGAAAAAGTGAAATTTGATGAGGTATTTGAAACAGCAGGCGACAGCTTTGCGCGGTATATGGTTCGGATGAATGAAATAAGGCAATCGCTTTCTATTGTTGAACAGTTAATTGATAATATCCCGGAGGGAGAGTTTCAGGCTAAAACCAAGGCTGTGCTTAAATTGCCGAAGGGCGAGTTTTATTCGCGCGTGGAAACAGCCCGCGGGGAATTTGGAGTATATGTAGTAAGTGAAGGTGGGTTAACACCTTATAGAATTAAATTCCGTTCACCGGGTTTTTCAAATCTTTCAGCCCTTCATCAAATGACCAGGGGTTCAAAGATTGCCGACCTTGTGGCAACCATGGGAACTTTAGATTTAGTAATACCAGATATTGACAGATAATGTTTAGCCTTGAATCGTTAGCACACAATATTGACCTGGGACTGAATAATACCTTTCCGCCGACCATTGCGTTGTTGGCAGAAATGGTGATTGTAGGGGTTGGGGTTATTTCGTTATTTGCCGTTTTAGGTTTGGTGCTGGTATTTATGGAAAGAAAGGTTAGTGCTTATATGCAGATAAGGAAAGGGCCTAACCGGGTAGGTTTCCAGGGATTTGCCCAAACAGCTGCTGATACCTTAAAGCTAGTACTAAAAGAAGGACTTACTCCGGATGGGGCTGATAAATTCCTGTTCAACCTGGCACCTTTTATAGTAATGATAGTGGCCATGTTACTGATGGCGCCGATTGCCTTTACCAAAGGTTTTCAGATTTGGGACATTAATATAGGTGTGCTTTATATTTCAGCTATTTCTTCGGTATCAGTGATTGGAATTTTAATGGCGGGTTGGGCCAGTAACAACAAATACTCTTTAATAGGTGCCATGCGCAGCGGAGCTCAGATTGTAAGCTACGAATTATCGGCGGGTCTTGCAATACTGGCTATGGTTGTATTAACAGGCAGTTTGCAGATTTCGGAAATAGTAGCAAGTCAGCAAAACGGATGGTGGATTTTTAAAGGACACATACCCGCGGTAATCTCTTTTATCATATTTATTATAGCAGTTACTGCCGAAACTAACCGTGCACCTTTTGACATGGCCGAAGCAGAGTCGGAACTTACGGCCGGTTTCCATACCGAATATTCCGGGATGCGATTTGCGTTTTTCTTTCTGGCGGAATATGTAAACATTTTTATTGTTTGTGCTATTGGCGCCACTTTATACTTTGGAGGCTGGATGCCTTTTCATATTGGAACGTGGGAAATGTTTAATCATGTAATGGATTTTATACCGGGAATTATCTGGTTTTTCGGAAAAACGTTTGGCCTGATATTTCTGATTATGTGGTTCAGGTGGACTTTTCCCCGTTTGCGGATAGACCAGTTATTGAATTTGGAGTGGACTTATTTATTGCCGATTAGCATGTTCAACTTATTATTAATGACTGTAATCTCCATTATGGGATGGCACTTTTAATAAAGTTTACAGTCTTCAGTTTACAGTTGAATACAGGGGCTGTAGTAAAGGTAGGAGTTGGCTGAAATAATAGTAATAGGTTGAAAGAACGGTATGGCAACGATAAGGAGTTTTGAAGAGTTGGAAGCCTGCAAAAGGCCAGGATATTGTCAAAGGAGATTTGGAAAGCGTCCAAGCATGGTTCTTTTTCAAAGGGTTACAGGTTAAAGCATCAAATTAATGCTGCAAGTGGTTCAACAACGGATAATATAGCTGAGGGATTTGGAAGAGCGGGGAGGGCAGAGTTTGTAAATTTTTATCTATTGCGAAGGGGTCAAATGATGAAACCAAGTCGCAATTATTTAGGTTTTTTGACAGGGAACACATAAGCGAAGATGATTGCAACCGTTTATATGCTCTCTCTGACCAAGTTGGTAAAACAATAAACGGGTTATTTGAGTATTTGAACAAGGCAAACATTAAAGGAGTAAAATTTAAGGTTAGAGTGTAAGGAAGTTTTCCGGGATAAGTTTAAAATAAAGTTGTATTCAACTGTAAACTGAACGCCGAAAACTGAAAACTGAAAAGATGTTTATAGTTGATTATATAAAGGATGTTTACAACGGGGTCGCTTCTCTGCTTAAAGGGATGCGATTAACGGGTTATTACTTCGTGCATCCCAAAGAAATTATTACTCAGGAATACCCGGAAGTAAAGCAGGTTTTACCTGAGAGATTTAAGGGAGAAGTGGTGATGAGGCATACCGAGAATAATGAGCACAGATGCACGGGGTGTACTGCATGTGAGTTGGCTTGCCCGAATGCTACTATCAAAATTGTTACCAGGTTTGATGTAACGCCGGTTGGCAAAAAGAAGAAGGCGCTGGATGTTTTTGTTTATCACCTCGAATTGTGCACCATGTGCAATTTGTGCATTGTGGCTTGCCCTACGGATGCCATAAAAATGGCGCAAACATTTGAGCATAGCGTTTATGACAGGACTGAGTTAACCAAGGTTTTAAATAAACCGGGTTCTAAACTGATGGAAGGAGTGGAGTAGTAGTTTTTATAGAAGTATAAACGAAATTAAGTGACTGTAAGTAGTTTCATTTTTTATGTTTTAGCCGCCTTTATACTGGGCAGTGGGTTCCTTGCTGTTACCACCCGCAAGTTATTCCGCGCCGCTATTTACCTGCTTTTCTCGCTTATCGGAATTGCTGGTTTGTATTTCTGGATGAATTATGAGTTCATAGCTGCGGTGCAGATTGTTGTTTATGTGGGCGGTATTGTGGTGCTTATTATCTTCTCTATTTTTCTTACTCACCATGTGGGTGCTGAAATGGAGCGGCCGAACAGATTACGGGCGGGCTTTGCTGGTTTGGCGGCGTTTTTTGCTTTTATTTTTTGCTCATTGGTTATATATAAAAATCAGTTCGCAGTACCTGATCAAACACCTGTGCCTTTGACCGTTGACAGGATTGGTATGCAGATGTTGAGTTTAACTGAACATGGTTATATTTTGCCTTTTGAGGTAGTGAGTATGTTATTGCTTGCCGCTATGATAGGTTGTATTGTTATTGCGATGAAGTTACCTGAAAAGACAAGTTAGAAAAATATGGAAGTAACATTGAACCACATTTTATTTTTAAGCACCGCCTTGTTTTTTATTGGCGTGTATGGCTTTTTAACCCGCCGGAATGTGATTACTATGCTAATGGCTATTGAGCTGTTACTGAACAGCGTGAACATCAACTTTATTGCTTTTAATAAATATCTGTATGCCGACAAGTTGGATGGGGTGTTTTTTACTTTGTTCTTAATTGCAATTGCTGCTGCAGAGGCCGCGGTGGCTATTGCAATCATCATTAATATCTATCGTAATTATAAGAGTATTGATGTGGATGATGTGGATACTTTAAAATGGTAAACAGGAATTAATCAAACGGAATGACAGGTGACTTTAAAATAATTTTGATACCGCTTTTGCCTTTGCTTAGCTTTTTATTGCTTGGCTTGTTTGGCAGAAAATACCTGCGTGAAAGTTCGGGGTTAATTGGTACGCTGTCGTTATTAGGATCAGCTCTTCTTTCTGTCTTTACTGCTTACAATTACTTTTTTGTTACCGGTAAGGTAAACGGCATTTACCAGCCCTTGGTGGTGCTTCAGCAAACCTGGCTTGAATTTTCGCCCGGGGTTAGTATAGACATGGGTATGATGATTGACCCCATTTCGGTAATGATGATTGTGATAGTAACCTTTGTCTCCCTAATGGTGCATGTTTACAGTTTGGGATACATGAAAGGTGAAGAAAGGTTTGCTACCTATTATGCTTTCCTATCGCTGTTTACTTTTTCGATGTTGGGGTTGGTGTTATCAAGCAACATCTTTCAGATTTATATTTTCTGGGAATTGGTGGGTGTTTCATCATACCTGCTTATTGGCTTTTATTTCGACCGGCCATCAGCAGTTGCTGCGGCCAAGAAGGCATTTATTGTTACCCGATTTGCCGACCTGGGATTTTTAATTGGAATCCTGGTTCTTTCTTTTGGTGCCGAGACGCTCGATTTTAGAACTTTGATTGAGCGATTGACGACCGCCACGCCGCAACTTCATGGCATGATAACAACTTCCTTTCTTGGGTTTTCATCGCTTACCTGGGGTTTGTTGCTGGTGTTTGCTGGCGGTGCCGGAAAGAGCGCCATGTTCCCTTTGCATATCTGGCTACCGGATGCCATGGAGGGGCCAACACCTGTTTCGGCTTTAATACATGCTGCAACCATGGTGGTGGCTGGTGTTTACCTGGTGGCGAGGCTGTTTCCGGTTTTTGCTATCAGTGCGCCGGGTGCTTTGCATGTAGTTGGTTATGTGGGGGCTTTATCTGCACTGTTTGCTGCTGTAATAGCCTGCACCCAAACGGATATTAAACGCGTGCTGGCCTACTCTACCATGTCGCAGATTGGGTATATGATGTTTGCATTGGGTGTATCGGGTTATGGAGGCGAGCATGGATTAGGCTATATGGCTTCTATGTTCCACCTTTTTACACATGCTATGTTTAAAGCGTTGTTGTTCCTTGGGGCTGGTGCTGTGATACATTATGTGCACTCCAACGAGATGGAAGACATGGGTGGATTGAGGAGTAAAATGCCTGTTACCCATCTTACATTTCTTATAGCTTGTTTGGCAATTAGTGGCATTCCTCCATTTGCGGGCTTCTTCAGTAAAGAGGAGATTTTGACTGCTGCGTTTGAGCATAACAAACTGATTTACGGAATTGCATTGTTTACATCGGGCCTTACTGCTTTTTACATGTTCCGCCTTTACTTCAATATTTTCTGGCAAAAGGATTTTCATTCAGAACTTAGCGACCATCATGGAGAAGGCCCCTGGAGCATGTTGGTGCCACTAATTATACTTGGTGCGCTGGCCGTGGGTGCTGGTTTTGTTCCGTTTTCTCATTTTGTAACTTCTGATGGTAAAGAGCTGGAAACATCTGTAAACATCGTATTTTCCGTAGCGCCGGTTCTGTTTGCTTTAACAGGGATACTGATTGCACTAAGGCTTTATAAATCAGAAAATGAGACTCCGGCAAGACTGGCTAATGGGTTTGGTTCGTTTTACCAGGGGGCGTTGCACAAGTTTTATATTGATGAGGTCTATCTGTTTATTACCAAAAAGTTAATCTTCAATTTGGTTGGGCGGCCTTCAGCCTGGATAGATAAAAATATTGTGGATGGCGGCGTTAATCTGAGTGCAGATTTAACTGAGGATACCAGTGGTTTGATACGGAATTGGCAAAGCGGAAACCTGCAGCAGTATGCTATGTGGTTTTTTGCTGCCATTATTGGATTAGTTATGGTTTTTATGAGTGTGTGGAAATAAAAAATGTAGTCAATGAATTTGTCGCTACTTATTATCGTTCCTGTTTTTGTTTCGATGGCAATATTGTTGTGCCGCGATGCAAAGCAGGTTCGTATTGCTGCTTTACTTGGGTCGGCGATTCAGCTTGGGCTGGCGTTTGCTCTCTTTTTTGCTTACAGGGCAGAAAGGGAGGCAGGTAATACCGCTCAGATGTTGTTTACTTATAAAACCCCGTGGTTTGCCCCGCTACACATTAATTACTCGGTTGGGGTAGATGGTATTTCGGTTGCTATGATTCTGCTTACGGCTTCTGTTGTTGTTGCCGGGGTACTGGTATCCTTGAGCGTTGAAAATCTTACAAAAGAGTTTTTCTTTTTGCTCTTATTGCTTTCATCCGGCGCATATGGGTTCTTTATCTCGCTTGATTTATTTACCCTGTTCTTTTTCCTTGAACTGGCAGTAATACCAAAGTATTTGCTTATTGGTATTTGGGGCAGTGGTAATAAGGAATACAGCGCAACCAAGCTCGCCTTGATGTTAATGGGTGGCAGTGCGTTGGTTTTTGTGGGAATACTGGGTATCTATTTTGAGGCAGGAACTTTTGATATAATAGAACTTTCGCAAAATCAGTTATCAGTTGCTACACAGCATTTCTTTTTTCCGTTTCTGTTTATTGGGTTTGGGGTTTTTGGTGCATTGTTTCCTTTTCATACATGGGTGCCAGATGGCCACTCCTCGGCGCCAACGGCGGCTTCGATGTTTCTTGCAGGAATATCTATGAAGCTTGGCGGTTATGGATGCCTGAGGGTAGCAACTTATTTAATGCCACAGGCTGCGCATGAATACCAGGGTATTATTATCCTGCTGGCTGCCATTGCCATTTTATATGGCTCGTTTGCTACTATGATGCAAACTGATTTAAAATATATCAACGCATATTCCTCAGTAAGCCATTGCGGCTTTGTTTTGCTGGGTATAGGCATGCTAACCAAAACGGCTATTACCGGCGCTGTTATGCAAATGGTATCGCACGGTTTAATGACGGCCCTTTTCTTCGCGGCTATAGGCATGTTATATAGCAGGACGCATACCCGGGCTGTTGAAAAAATGGGTGGGTTGTTGAAGATTACTCCGTTTATAGGCACGGTGTTTTTTATTGCGGGCTTATGTTCATTAGGCCTGCCGGGTTTTAGCGGTTTTGCGGCTGAGATGACGGTATTTATGGGCTCGTGGCAGAACAATGATATGTGGTACCGCTTAGCTACGATTGCGGCTTGTGCATCGATTGTGGTAACGGCCGTTTATATTTTACGCGCTTTAGGTAAAGTAATGATGGGCCCTTTGCTTGACCAACATCACGCCGAAATTACAGATGCAGGCTGGAATGAAAAGCTAGCAGCGGTTATTTTGATTGCGGGGGTGGTTTTGGTAGGTGTTGCCCCACTGTTGTTGCAGCATTTAATAAGCCCTTCGGCTGATGCGATTATGCAAAACGTTTTGAAGGCGGCACTTTAGGAGATTTTAAAACAAAAGAAAGGAAATGGATTTGAGCATTCTGATATCGATGAAATTTGAGATGGCGCTTACGCTTATCATTTTCATTCTTCTTTTTTTGAAGATAGACGGACGCGCAGGTAATCAGTTTTTTTTCCGTATTACCAATTTACTACTTGTTCTTAGCCTTGGCCTTTACTTTTTGCCCGCCCGGTATGGCCAGTTTTTTAGCGGCATGTTCCGAACCAGTCCGCTGCTTGAATTTGAGAAGGTTGTTTTATTGATGGCTACTATTATTATCTCACTCAGCTCGTATCATTGGCTTAAAAACTTTAACCATGTGGCGGAGTTTTATATGATGATATTATCATCTCTGCTTGGAATGTTTTTTATGATGAGCAGCGATAACCTGCTGATGTTTTACCTGGGCCTTGAACTTTCATCTATTCCGGTTGCAGCACTTTGCAATTTTGACCTTGATAAGAAGATATCTTCTGAAGCTGCCATGAAAATGATTCTGTCATCGGCATTTTCATCAGCAATTCTGTTATTCGGTGTTTCGCTGATTTATGGAACAACCGGTTCACTTGATTATTATGTGCTTTCAAGGGCGGTGGTTGGAACGCCTTTGCAGATTATGGCTTTCATTCTCATTTTCTCGGGCTTTGCGTTTAAGCTTTCGGTAGTTCCTTTTCATTTATGGACTGCTGATGTTTATGAAGGTTCACCTGTTGCGGTTACGGCTTTTTTATCAGTAGTTTCAAAAGGTGCCATGGCCTTTGTTTTTATTACCACGCTTTATTGGGTTTTTGGTAACCTTGGTGGCACCTGGTATTATATGCTTGCCATATTAGCTGTAGTAACCATGATAATTGGTAACCTGTTTGCCCTGCGCCAAAGCAATTTGAAAAGGTTTTTTGCATTTTCTTCCATTGCCCAGGTTGGGTATTTGCTGATTGGTATCTCGGGTTTTGTCAAAGCCTCTTTAAGTATCGGCTCAGTGGTGTATTTTGTTTTGATTTATGTATTCTCTAACCTGGCAGCGTTTGGGGTTATCTCGGTTATCTCGGCACTAACCGGTAAGGAAACAATTGAGGATTATAAGGGTTTATATAGGAGTAATCCTACGCTGGCTTTGTTAATGGCACTGGCGCTGTTTTCATTAGCTGGTATTCCACCTACAGCTGGTTTCTTTGGCAAACTGTTTTTATTGACAGCGGGCTCATCTACCGGTGCATGGCCTTTAATCATAATTGCTTCGCTTAACCTGATTATTTCATTGTATTATTATTTAAGAATAGTAAGGGCCATGTTTATAGATGAAAGCAGTGAGCCACTGGCTAAAATATCGCTTTCGTTTAGTGAGATGGCTGCTTTTTTACTTTGTGCCGGGGGGATTTTATCTATCGGCTTTATGAAGGGGCTTTTTGAAGTAATATTCAATATTAGTGGAGGATTGTAACAGCCTCCTCATCCTAAATTCTTATCCGGGGGAGAAGGGCTTTAAAGTTGGTTGTTAAGCTTAGTGGGAAAAGAAAATAAACCGAAGTATAACAGAGTATCATGGCAATTAATCAAAATCATTTATTCGACGATCTGGATGGTGTTAAATGCGCCATTGTAGAAAAGAACTGCAAACCTGAGAGAGTTGAATTTTTGAAAAAATTATTGGAGTATAACCGCTTTGCGGTTGTGGTGGCAAGAAGCCCTGCCCCTAAAGCGCCTCCGGTACCAGCAGGTGCTGAAGCTCCCCAGCCACCGGTAGCACCTGATACTTATACTGTGGGAGTAACCAATCTGGCATTTAACCCTACTAACGCAATCTTCGGGCGTTTGCTATTTACGCCTGATGGGCATGTAGTAACTTTGGCCTACTGGCAGCAGAAGGAAAGTGTTTCAAGCGATGAGGTTCCATATTTTGAGAAGAAGAAAGTTTAACGGAACTTTTATTCCTTTACCACTTTTCCTGTTTTAACGATGGTTCCATCCGTAACCAGTTGCCAGGTATAGATTCCGTTAGGCACATGTGAAATGTTGATGGTTTTGGTGTCGGGAGAAACATTTTGCATAATCATTTCCTTGCCTAATACATCGGATAAAATAAAGCTAGTTCCCGGCTCGAAGTTATCTGTAGAAAAATTCAGCAAATCATTGGCTGGATTAGGGAAGAGGCCCACAGCGGCAGTATTATTTATTACAATAATTCCGTTTGGCTGATCGTAAAACGGCCTACCCCCTCTAGTGCCGCCGATGTCATAATATATCAGGCTTGTATCATCCTCCCCGCCACCGTCAACGGGATTTCCATATCCCTCCCGCGCATAAGTAATTCCCAAGCCCTCTGTGTAAGTCCTTTCGACGCCATGGTCAGTGGTGGCCCATTGACTACTATTGGTAATATAGCCGTTGGAATCAATGCCCGTTTGTAGTTGGTAATTACATTGGCAGAAGGTTTGAAATTCCGCAGTATCTATACTGATAATAAAACTGTCAATAGCGTGGTATACAAATGTATCAGCGTGCTGTGTCGGAAAAGATAACTGGCAGATATATGTAATGTTTTCTGAATCAGGTGTGAAAGCTTTTGCCGTAATAAGAACCCGCTGGAACGAAGCAGATGAGGCCGTCTGTCCACTGGGAAGTGTAGCGGTGTGAATTATTTTATAATCAAGAGTATCGCCAACGCTGAATTTGAATGTTTGCCGGATGGTAAGAGTATCGTTTGCTCTGCAAAATATAAAAGACATGGCTAGAAATAAATGCACCAGGAATCTTTTCATTTTTCATTTTGTTTGGTGATTAAATCTAATATTTAATTCAGTTTTTTAAAATAAACTGATTAGCCAGATGAATCCGATTAGTGGGTTAGTAAATAACAGGATCTTATTTGTTGTTTAGTTGAACGTATGTTTATTGTTATTGAGCTGAAAAGTAAAGCCGCAAGAGATATTAATCTTTGCGGCTTTACTTTTGATGCTCAATCAGTATTATTTCAAGACTTCAATTTCCACTCTGCGGTTTTGGGCGCGCCCTTCTTCAGTGGTGTTATCGCCAACAGGCAATTTACTGCCGAAGCCGAAGTAGCTTAATCTGTCAGCCGGAGCCCCTTGTTCAACCAGGTAATCGTAAACACGTTTTGCACGGCGGTCTGAAAGCCATTGGTTGTATTGGTCCGTAGCTTTGTAATCTGTATGCCCGTTGATGCGCAGTTGCAGGTCGGGGTTGTTTTTCATAAACTCAATTACCTTATCCAGTTCGCCGAATGAGCTTTGGTTCAGGAAGCTGCTGTTCTTTTCGAATGATACATTGCTTAACCGGTAAACATCACCTTTTTTGCCTTTTGTATCCTTACCAACTTTAGATGGGAAGTTTTTAGCAGGATGTGCTGCTACGGTTTTTTTGTATTGTTTAACCGCATTATCAAAGCTATCCACCTGCTGCTGCATATCTTTTATTTTCTGCTGCTGCTCCTGGGTGGTTCTTTGCTGATCGTCAATAATTTTTTGTTGCTCGCCTATTATTTTTTGCTGGCCTTGCTGCTGGTTTTGTATAGAATCAACATTTTGTGCCAGGCTATCTAATTGCTTTTGCATGGAATCCTGTTTGGCAATCAGGCTATCGAGCTTACTTTGTTTGGCAAACTCTTCTTTGTCCTTATCCTTCGGATCTTTTTTCTTCAGCCATTTATCAAAGGTGATTCCCAATATTACTTCGTGCGTTCCTTTTGTTTGTGTGTAGTTAACCTGGCCCATAACAGGTATATCATAGGCATATCCTATGGTAACCACTTTGCTTATTTTTACTGCACCCATTACAGCAACACCGTAGTTAAGGCTATAGCCAACGCCCAGGTAAGCTATCCGCTTATAGTTAGCCATCACCCCTGCATCAACCTGTAAAGGCTGTGCTGGTCCTTTTTTAATTTCAACTGATGGTTCAATATTATATTTTTCATCAGCAATACTTATTTCGTAGCTAACGCTTCCTATATAGTGCCGTTGCATAGAGTATGTGGTGTATAATTCCTGGGTGCTGACAGGGGATGGGGTGGCTTGGGGAGCACAGTGGAGGGGTGACCAATGCCCCCGGGCCCCCCACACACCCCACACCCCCCAGGGGGTGGG
>CAISWS010000523.1 GCA_903889265.1 uncultured Bacteroidota bacterium | reverse complement strand
GAAAAAAAATTACGCTCAATATCAACTCCACCGCCTTTATTTAAATTATCGTAGGTATAAAATACCTGCGCATCAACATGCGATTTTTTGATATTTTCAAATAGATACCCACCGGAAAGGGTATAAAAATTATCCTTTCTGAAATTGAACGCCACCCGTGCCGAAATTGACTGGGGCAGGCCTAAAAAGTTTTTAAAATCTATACCACCGGCCACATATGTATAAGCAAGGGTAGAGGTTAAACCCCAACTCCAGCGGTCCTGCAACATCAGCACAACATCCACTTCACCCGGGCTTCCCTCAACTGCTTCAACAAAAACTTTAAGGTCTTTAAAAGTTCCGCGCTCCCATAAATTTCTTTCAGTATCCGAAATCAAAATCGGGTCAACTACATCTCCCTGCTTAAATAACAGGTCGTTTCTAACCACCCACTCCTTGGTTTTTATCTGAATCCTGTTGGCAAACTTCTGAAATTTGGTATAATGGTCAGTTACCGGTTGGTCAATGGTAGTTCCGTACGGTTCTATAATGCGGACCTCAATATTGCGGATAATCTTGCCCTTGTAAGCTGCGTATTCTTCAGGCCCGTGCAATGGGCGGTCTACCTGCCTGTCGCTGTAACTTAAATACGAAACATATTTAAGCGTTTTTGTAAGTCCCTCAACAACCTTCTTTTTTGTTTTTAGCTGCCTTATCTGTTTAGGGGTTTTAGCAGGGCATAGGGCTTCGTCATGCATATCCTGCGCCGGCAACCTTAATATAGCCAGGCAGATGGTAAACGCAAAGCACAAACGGTAAAAATCGCCCATTTACTGCTGTTAGGTGGTTGAAGAAAAACATTCCAATATAGTAAAAAAACAAGCCGCTTATAGGATTGATTAAATAAAACCTGAAAACCAGTTATACCTTGTTTTACGTTAATTTTTCCGTTTGGTTTGGCTAATGCCTTACTATTTTCAGATAGCGCTTAAATGCCCGGTTTCGCAGTGCATTTCTATTACAAATTCGCCGTTGCTTAATTGGTTAACTTTGTAAAGGCAAAGGTTTGCGTGGGTAAAATTCTCCATTTCGCTCAGGGGCCTGCCTGTGAGAGTGCATAAAAACGCCCTGATAAACCTACCATGCGTGGCTATAAGTATCTTTTTATGGTGAGTAGTAAGTAAGTGGGCTAAGAAACGCTTTTGCCTTTCCTGCAGGTCAAAAGGGCTTTCGCCTGATGGGGCCGGTTTGGCATAAATATCCCCTTCCTCCCATTTTCTAATCAGGTTCTGAAACGTAGCGTCCGATTCCATGGTAGCAGCAGTCCCCTCCAGTTCTCCCCAGCTTATTTCATCCAGTTCAGAAAATATTTCGTGTGGGATACCCAGTTTTGTAAAATCCGTAATGGTTTCCTGTGCCCTTTTAAGGGTGGAACTATAAACTATTTCAAAGGGGATATCCTTATAAGCCTCATAAAAAGCCCTTGCCTGTTTACGCCCTTTATCGTTTAACGACAGGTTTACGCCCTTGCCTTGTACAATTCCCTTTGCGTTATGGTCAGTTTGCCCGTGCCTTATAATGTATATCTCTCTTTCTATCAATTGGATTGCGTTTAGCGGTAAAAATATAGTTTTGCTTCAAACAAAAAACTGGTGCCTAAATCCAAAGCAACTTCTTTGCTGCAATTTTTCGACTACTGTGTGCAAAATAACCTCCCTTTTGCCTTTTACCAGATGCCTGAAAGCGGGGTAATTAAAGTTGTAGCGCAAAAGCACAATGCAACCACAAAGATTGAAAAGTCTTCGTTGCTAAAAGGGTTCCTGTTTGCTCCTTTTCAAGAGGGCAAAAACCTAACCAGCCTGCTAATATCATCTGATATTTTTACAACATCCGGTAAACTGCCAGTGCTAAACTTCGCCAGTCATGAAACATCAACCTCCGTATATCAGAAGTTAAAACCAAAAGAAGCCACCAAAGAACAATTTGTAGTTTATGTAAAAAGTATACAGGCGGGGATTAAAAAGGGAACCTTTAAAAAGGTGGTAGCCGCCCGGGTGGTAAAAAAGAAAAAGCCCAAAACCTTTGATGCGGTAGCCTTTTTCGAAGCCTTGTGTAAAAAATATCCCAATGCATTTAAATCTTTGGTTTACACCCCCCAGTATGGCCTATGGATAGGTGCTACACCTGAAATACTTTTGAGCGTGGACAGCCATGGATTTAAAACCTACTCACTGGCAGGCACTAAGGCCAACACGATAAAGAACGCATCGGCCGATTGGGGAAAAAAAGAACAGGAAGAACAAAAAATAGTAAGCCAGTATATTACCGGTGCATTTAAAAAAGTAACCAACTCTAAACCCGAAATTAAAGGTCCTGAAACTATTGCGGCCGGTAACTTACTTCACCTCAGAACCACATTTACCTATAATAGCATTGATAAAGATAAATGGCAGGATGTGGTTGCGGAACTTCACCCAACACCTGCAGTGGCAGGTTTACCCAAAGCAGCAAGTATCCGTTTTATTCAAAGCCACGAAATAGCCAACCGTGGCTTTTACAGCGGTTACCTGGGCCCCGTTAACCTGGATAACCAGATTGCGCTGTTTGTAAATCTGCGCTGCATGCAGGTATTAAAAAACAAACTGGCCGTACATGTAGGCTGCGGAATAACCGCCGGTTCCGAGCCGGAAGATGAGTGGAAAGAAAGCAAAATGAAGAGCGAAACGTTGTTAAGCGTATTAAAGCTGCATAAAAAGTAGAACCCGTCCATAATCCTTGTACAAAAGTTATCTGAAATATTTCACCTTTGCGCCCGATGAACAGCAGCAAACCGGCCGTATGGGTAATTGCAGATATCTGCCACAAAATGGGTATCCGTCATGCGGTTTTCTCACCCGGCTCGCGTTCGGCTCCACTGGTTATCGCTTTCTCACAAATACCAGAAATAGAATGCATTGTTTTACCCGATGAACGTGTGGCAGGCTATTTTGCACTTGGGATTGCTCAGCAAACTCAGAATCCGGTAGCCGTTATATGCACATCTGGCACTGCAGTGCTTAATTTAGGCCCTGCTCTATGCGAAGCTTACTATCAACACATACCCTTGCTGTTTTTAACGGCTGACAGGCCTAAAGGAGCTGCAGAAAGAGGCGAAAACCAGGCCATTAACCAGGCTTTTTTATTCAGGGAACTGACGAATGCCAGTTACGATATGGATGCCGATGTTACCAGCCAGCCAGGCCTGAAGGATTTAGCCCTGGAAATAGAAACCGCCATCTGCCATACAAAACAAAATGTACCCGGCCCGGTGCATGTAAATGTTCGGCTAAGCGAGCCTTTGTATGAATTCACCGATGAACCGGGTTTTAACTACCAGATACAAAAGCAGCCATCGGTTCCAGATACATTATCGTCAGAAAAGGCAAAAACCGAATTGAATTTACAATTGGCCAAAGCCACTAAGAAAATGCTGGTAGTCGGCATGAGGAACCGGGATAAACAGTTTACTGATAAAATAAAATTGCTGGCCCAAAGGGAAGATATAGTTGTGCTTACCGAAACCACAGCAAACCTGGTTGAAGTGACTGGTGCAATAAATAATTACGATGCTTGCCTTGATTTAATAAATGGAAAAGACCTTGAAAGATTTGCACCGGAACTGGTTATTACTTTCGGTAATCAGATTATTTCGAAAAGGCTACGGCAGGTTTTAAAAGCACACAAGCCATCATACCACTGGGATGTTTCGCCTTATAATGAGCACAGGAGGTTCAACATATTTGATGTGGACATAAATACCAGTCCGATTAGCGAAAAAGATGCGTTGGATTGTTTGCTGGAGTCTGAAAACATTAAATCCAACTATGCAAATAAGTGGAAAGGCCTGCCTCAAAAAGCTACAGAACTAACTGAGCAATACCTGAAACAATTAAGCTTTAGCGACTTAAAAGTTTACGACCTTCTAATCCAGGCTTTTCCTTTAGATACACATATTCAATACGGAAACTCCACTCCTATCCGCTACTCTAATTTCTTTCAACACAATGCCACGCTTACTATAAATTCAAACCGTGGAACCAGTGGAATTGACGGCCCTGTAAGCACCGCAGCAGGTGCAGCCTGGGCAACCAAACAATTAACCGTTTGTATTGTTGGTGATGTGAGCTTTTTTTACGACTCGAATGCATTATGGAATAATAACCTGTCGCCAAACTTGCGGATTATTGTAATCAACAATTCAGGCGGCAATATTTTCCGGCTGCTTAATGGACCAACACGGGTGAACAACTTTGAAAAGTTCTTTGAAACCAAACATCATCTCAGCGCTAAACATTTGGCCGATATGTATGAAATCCCCTATTATTTTTGCGACCACCAGGAACGGTTAGAAAAAATACTGGCAACATTTTTTCATCCGCACAATGGCAAACCCGCCATACTTGAAATAAAAACGGATGGCGAACTAAGCGCAGAGATTTATAAAGGCTATTTTGAATTCCTGAAAACCAATTCTGACACATAAACAATTTATACCTGAACACTTGAACACCTAAACACCTGAACACACTATGGAAAAAAGAGCATGGAAAACCATTAAACCCTACGAAGAAATAAAGTTTGATTTTTTTGAAGGCATAGCAAAAATAACCATCAACCGCCCACGATACCGCAACGCATTTACCCCGCTAACGGTGAAAGAAATGATTGATGCTATGAATATTTGCCGCGATAGCCTGGACATTGAAATTATTATCCTTACCGGCGAAGGCGATAAAGCATTTTGCAGCGGCGGCGACCAGAATGTAAGAGGCCACGGCGGCTATGTAGGTAAGGACACAGTTCCGCGCTTGAATGTGCTTGATTTGCAAAAACAAATCCGCTCAATTCCCAAAGCAGTTATAGCCATGGTAAATGGTTTTGCCATTGGCGGAGGGCATGTATTGCACGTAGTTTGCGACTTATCCATTGCCAGCGAAAACGCAATCTTCGGGCAAACAGGCCCACGTGTGGGAAGCTTTGATGGTGGCTTTGGCGCTAGCTATTTGGCAAGGTGCGTAGGCCAGAAAAAAGCCCGCGAAATATGGTTCCTATGCGACCAATACAATGCCGAAGATGCCTTAAATATGGGCCTTGTAAATAAAGTAGTGCCCTTAGAATCGCTTGAAGATGTAACTGTAGAGTGGTGCAAAAAAATACAGGAAAAATCGCCGCTTTCAATCCGCATGCTTAAATCTTCTTTCAATGCCGAGCTTGACGGACAAGCGGGTATACAGGAGTTGGCCGGCAATGCTACCCTGCTTTACTATTTAAGCGATGAAGCTAAAGAAGGCAAAAACGCCTTTATAGAAAAGCGCAAGCCCGACTGGAGCAAGTTTCCGAAGTTTCCATAACCCACTACCAGGCCAAAAATCTCACAGACAAATTGCAACTTTAACGGGTTGCAATTTGTTTTTACCCCATCATCTCAAAACCCAAACACATCACAATGGAAAAAGAACTACTCACTAACCTCGCCTTAAATGGTTGGAACAGCCACATTAAAAGAATTGATGCCCTGCTCGGCAAATTAAGCGATGAACAACTATACAACGAGGTAGCACCGGGCAAAAACAGGGGTATTTACTTACTGGGCCACCTGGCAGCAGTGCATGATATGATGTTACCGTTGTTAGGCTTAGGCGATTCGCTTAACAAGGAATATCATACCCCGTTTGTAAGCAAGCCTGATAAGGAAGTAAAGGACCTGCCCTCAGCAACTGAAGTAAGGGATTACTGGCAAAAAGTAAACGCTGAACTGGCTAAGCAATTTGCTGCACTTAAAGCAGATGACTGGTTTGCCAGGCACACCGCAGTAAGCGAAGAAGACTTCAAAAAAGAGCCACACCGCAACCGGTTAAGTGTATTGCTCAGCCGAACAACCCACATGGCTTATCACTTTGGGCAATTGGCGTTGTTGCAGCCGTCTAAGCCACAGGCCTAACCTCTAGTTGGAAGCTAATGATTGAAACACATCCTTTTGGAAATTTTGTTCCGGGTAATGCAAAGGTATTGGTGCTGGGTAGTTTCCCAACACACAGTAAAAACTGGCGTTTCAATTCATTCTATCCCGGCAGGGCTAATTTCTTCTGGCGAATGTTAAGTGAAATTTACAATCACAAATTCAATCTTATCTCTGGCGGGGATGCGGCCGCTGAAAGATTGGCATTATGCGAAGAAAAAGGCATTGCTATATCAGATACCATTTACAAATGTCGCCGGTTAGTTGCCACCAGTTCGAAAGACAGCGATCTTGAAGTGATTGAGAAAATGAATATTTTGGAATTGCTGAGGAAGCATACATCTATTCATACCGTAATTCTTACCGGTAGTTCTGGCAAAGTAAGTGCACACAGCGTATTTTATGAGCACCTGGCGGAGCATAAAATTCTTTACAGCGTGCACGAAGGTAAACCTCCTATACAAGGGCACTTTATTTTAGACGGAAAAACTATTGAAACCCATTCGCTGTATTCTACCTCCGGCATCAATATTGGCAGATATACTGAGGCGGTAGAGCAGTATAAAAAATACCTGCCGGGAGTAAAGTAGAGATTGACAATTTTAAAAGTTTGCCAAATCTTAACCAGGGTAAACTTTCTCCAAACAATCTTCAATAATCCCCTTCAGGTTGCTAAAAACAGGTTTAGGAATGGTGTGATAAATGCGCGGGTTATGTTCCGTGCGTTCCTTAAATGTTTTGGCAAACTCCCGGGTAGCTTCAACAATAATTTCAAATAATATCTCTGGTGTTGGGGCAACTCCTTTGTTATTGAGACGAACCACACTTTTGGTTTCACCCACAAAAACGGCCTGCCCGCTGCCGTTGGTTATTTTTAATGCGGGGCTTACCGCGAAGTACGAATAATTGGCATCTTCCTCATCTGGTGGCGATAAAACCAGGCCAAAACCCATGTTAGCGCTTAAATCAGCATAACTCTCCCACGGGCTTTCCTCCCACTTGATTACTTCAACAACGTATTTTAATGCTTCCATTGGCTATTTTGATATTCAAATACCCCGCAAATCTAATTTAGATTGCAATTATCTGTTGGTTAGATGCATTCAAACTGAAAACCGTATGCCGCAATCTGTAAACTTTTTACAGCCGGGTATTGCCAAGTTTCAAGTTTAGCCTTATTTTCACCCTCCCTATGGCATGTGCGCTTGACAATTGGAACCCTCCGGTATTAAAAAAACCGGACTACTTCCATACCGTAAAATTTGTTTACAAATACCTCGATTTCCATATTTCGGAAGACGAAGCCTATACTATATTAAATGTGTTTATTGAAAAGTGGGATACCTCTGCTGGTCAGTTAATTCATGATGAAGACCTGATTGGCTATGTTTTAAATAAAACACAGGAAAACTTTATGGTTTTGCTTCCTTCGCAAAAAATAAAACGGGTAACAGAACTTATACTCAACTATCTTCGCACCACCGGGCATTATTACCAGCACGAATTGTAAACTTCAATAACAGTGAGTAAAAAACAAGCGTGGTTACATGCATTCAGGCTGAGAACTCTTCCGTTGGCGCTTTCATCCATTTTAGCAGGAAGTTCCCTTGCTTATGCCGACAATAAAACTGGCTTTAGCTGGGTTGTATTCGCTCTTTGCATTCTTACAACCTTGTTTCTGCAAATACTGTCAAACCTTGCCAATGATTATGGCGATAGTAAAAAAGGGACCGATAATGATGAACGCATAGGGCCCAAACGCGCAGTGCAATTGGGGCTTTTATCATATGATGAAATAAGAACGGGTATAGCGCTATTTGCTATTCTGGCGCTATTAACGGGCATAGCCCTGATATATGAGGGCACCCGGGGCCTTGATATTAACTACGCCATATTTTTCTTTGTATTAGGCCTGGGGGCCATTGCGGCAGCTGTAAAATACACTGTGGGAAAAAGCGCCTACGGCTATTTAGGCTTAGGCGACCTGTTTGTAATGTTGTTTTTTGGCTTGGTTGGCGTTTGTGGCAGCCATTATCTTTTAGCCCATAAATTGCATTATTCGGTGCTCCTGCCCGCATTTACCATCGGTGCATTTTCAACGGGCGTTTTAAACCTCAATAACATGCGCGACCATGTTAGCGATGAAAAAGCAGGTAAAATAACCCTGGTTGTAAGAATGGGATTAAGCAGGGCCAGAAGATATCACAACCTGCTTATCATGCTCGGCTTTGCAGCCAGCATTATTTATGTTATTACGAATTTTACGTCTACCATGCAGTTTTTATTTATAATAACTGTTCCTCTTTTCAGAAGGCACCTTGTAGCCGTAAGGCGGGTACATCATCATGTGGAATTTGACCCGCTGTTAAAGCAACTGGCCATCTCAACCTTTATTTTTTCCCTCCTGTTTGCCATTGGAATGATAGTTGGCAGCATCGGATAAGTCGTTCTACATTTTAAAAAAAGCCAGCGGTAAAAGGTCTTTAATGCTTTTAACCGCATATACTTCGCCCTCCTCTCCCATCATTATAATCTCAATATCGCTGTTAAATCTCATTTCATATTCATAAATGCGTTGCCTGCATATGCCGCATGGTGCAACCGGACTTGAAACAAGGCCCTTTCCGCTTTTAACCGTTACAGCCATCTTTTTTACTGCAACGTTTGGGTGCATGGCAGATACCGCACTTAAAACAGTCCCCTCGGCACAGATGCCCACGGGATAGGAAGCATTTTCCTGGTTGGTGCCCGTTAATATCTCCCCGTTTTCAAGCAGCACGGCAGCGGCAACTTTAAATGATGAGTAGGGTGAATAGGAATTATTAAGCGCACCTTTCGCAGCTTGCAACAAGGCCTCATCCTTCGGTTCAAGTGCTTTCATATTTTCAAAAACACGCACCTTAACGTTAATGTCAAGTTCTGTCATATTAAAGCAATTTGAGGATTATTTCCGACATTTCAATTTCCCGAAGTACCAACGTTTACCACCGTTACCTGGGGTTGGGCGTTTTTACCGGTAACCTTAAATACAAAATGAACATTATCCGGCACATTCATAAAACCCGATAGCAGGTTTTGCGCAAGGCTTGCCACCTGGCCAAATTCTTTAACCGGCACATCTAAAGCAATATCGGCATCTATGGTTTGGTTAACGTAGTTGGTGCCTTTAAAATTGAGTTTAAAGCCATTGGTGAACTTAATATCAGTAGGGTCGATAGTGGTAGTACCGTTTTTAAAATGGAATACACTCTGCACATTTTTAGCCTCCAGGTGGTCAAGCGATTTTACTTTGGCCAGTTTTCCAATCTGCATTAAAACCGGCATTTCATTAATCTTCAAATCAGGATAACGCAAATTGCCATTGGCACTCAGCGCATTAAAATTCACTCCATGGTCTGGTTTTAATTTACCGCTGCCCGAAATATCCCCGGAAAAATTGCCACTTAAATACTTTAACCCAGGGACTGTTTTTTCAGGGTCATCTATAGCCTTATAAACCTGGGTAATATCAAGGTTACTGGCCTTCATATCAAAATCAATATTGGCCTTTGGCTCATTATAGTTATTGGAAGTTGCATTTACAATTACATTGCCACCAAGCAGGTTAGCGCTTACATCTTTAATCCGGAGTGCATTGGCAAAGCTTTCAACGGTGCCATGCACATTGCTGAATACAAGTTTATCGTTATAAACTTTATTGGCCGCAACATGAATTGTTAATTCAACAACTGGCGCTGCGCCGGCTTTCAGGTTTGTATTACCGGCTATAACCGCATGTGTGTCAGGCCTTGAATCGGCTGCCTTTGCTCCCTGCACCTGCCCTGCCCATTCTTTTAAATTCATCGAATCAGCGTTTATTGCGAGTTCAGCTTTTAAGTTGCTTTGTTGGGCTAAATAGGGAATTACATTCTCAAATTTTCCGGTGCCCTTAAAACTGCATTTGCCAACCAATCCGTTAAGTTGATGTAACGAAACAAAGGCTGGTGTTATAGAAAACGAAGCATCGTTAATTTGCAGTGCCAAAGGCCAATCCTTCTTTTGAAACGAAACATTCTTTGCCATCAACTCACCCGAAGCTTGAATCAGCTTATAGTTTTTGTGGTCAAAATCATTTTTATGCCCGCTGAATTTCAGGTCAGCATGTAATGCACCGCTGGCTTGCTTTACATCATGGCCGGTATAAAACTGAAACAAGGTAGCCAGGTTTATATCCCCTTTAACCGCCGCAGTTATATTGGCATTAGAAGAAGGCGTTGTAATTAAAATATGTCCGTTTACCGAGTCTTTCCCCGTTTCAAAAGAAAGCCGTGAAACTTCAACAACTGCCGAGTCCATAGGTCCCTGTGGCTTAACCAAACTGGCATCCACCAAAATGTGTTTTAGTGGCTGGGCAAAACCCGCCTTCTGCAATTCGCCATCCTTCACATTTAATCTAAATGAAAGTGCGGGGCTCTGTTTGTCATTATTGATACCGTTAACAGCGCCCTGAAAACTAAAATACCCACTTGTTTTAAGTTGGGCAAAACCGGAATCGTTTAGCCCTGGGATAACCGAAAGCAGGTTCTTAAAAGCTGAATCAGTAGACTGAATAGTCAGGTTAAAATCCGGCCCACCGGCTGTATTTTTGAACGAACCGTTTACCTGCAATTGAAGCTGGTTAAGCGAAATCCTATTCTCTTTAAACTGATAAAGGCCCGTGTCATTTGCAGCTGAGAGTTGAATAGCCGCATCCAGCTTTGCTTGCTGCAGATAAATAATTCCACCATTCCGGTAGCTCAGTTCCTTAATTAAGGTATTCGTATTGTAATCAGTACCGGTTTTATTATTGCTTTGGCCACCGCTAAAATTCAAACCACCTGTTGCAAAAAACGTTTTAGCGCTATCATTTCTGAATTCGATATTACCATCTTCCACCTTCCAGTTACTAATCTGAAATAAAAATGCAGAGTCCGAAACCGCAGGTGTTCCTCCTGTTCCATCCCTGGACGGAGCCGGTGTGGGTTTTAGTATGTCCCAATTGACCTGACCATTATTATAAACCTTCAGTTTCAGCACGGGCTGCTGCACATTTAAGGAGATAATCTTGTACCCTTTCCCCGTAATAACGCTGATTAAATCTACTTTAAAATTAAAGTCTTTTGCACTTGCCAAGGTATCGTTCTGGTTAACTACTACAAGCTCCTTCAACGAAACAGTCAGGTTCGGGAAACCTGAAAAAAATGAAACGCTCAGGTCTTTATAATCAACCTGAGCATTAACCCGGTCGTTTAATTCTGTTTTTACCCTTTGGCTTATTTGCTTTTGAAACAGCACAGGTATAAGGCATATGGCAACTACCAAAACAAATAAAGTAACACCCAATATCACTACAATCTTTTTAGCCATTCATTTATTAATTGTGGCAAACTTACACTTCAATCCGCGTTTGTGGTAATGAACGTAATTATAGTGATCAGATTATATCACCTGGCCTTATAATTAAAACTCCAGATGTATCCTCAACCCCGGCACATGCACCGGCCCCCTGGCCTTATTGTATCCCGGATTGGCAATAAACTGGTAATCGGGCGATATATAAACAAACTGCGCAAGCTGGCAGTTGTAAAAAACTTCAAGTATCGCTTCAGGCCGGTAAGTCAAAGCCCCATCACCAATAATAAACCCATACCCACCCAGTTCAAGGTATTTACGCTGTTGGGGCGAAAGCCCGTTAACAGCACCTGCTACGCCAAAGTTGTCCATGGGCCTTTTCCATAAAGTGCCTTTCATCAGCATACCCAATTGCACGTTGTTATCTATTTGAGTAAATGCCCAGGCAGCGCTATGCCCGTCGCTCCAATTACCACGCGCAAACAAGCCAATGCCGTAGCCCATATCTTGTTCAATATTCAATCCAAATCCGTATTTAATACCGCCAAAAGTATCCCAGGTGGTTTGGCCTGATATAATGCTGATTAAGAAATTAGCCTCAGCGGTATCGCCGGTTTCCATAGCATTTAGCACTTCCTTATACTTCGGTGCTCTTGTAAAATTAACAAACCCGGTTGCTCTCAAAATACCTGCATGTCCTTTATACTTCCAGTCTTTTTCAAACTCCACAGTTTCAGAATTTGCTTTGTTCAGTTGCCAATCCATTTTCAGGGCATTAGCCTGCCTGGGTACCATTACTGCCGAAAACCGTATCGCCCATAGTGGTTTAATTGCTTCAACCACAAAGCCGGAAGTGTATCCCCTTGTATCCGCCGGAAAATCCCACGAACCACTTGCCATCAGCGACCAGTTTAAAAACTGCGAACGTGCATCATGATTATAATTATTGCCGTCAAAAAAATCCGAAAGGCAAAATTTACCTACGGTAATCACTACTCTTGAAGAAGGTATTTTACCAGCCAATTGATTTATATCGGTAGATTGAACATCGTAGCCACTATTTTTTAAGCTTATTGTTTGCTGAATAAAAAGCCGGGCTATAAAAGGGGTAGGCTGTGGATTCCCCACCCGGTAAATTTCGCCATTAGGAAAACCCGCCGCACCATGGGCACCACTTAAACCTGTGCCCCCTGAAAGTTCAGGGTTAACATATATAGCCGCACCCTTCCACAATTTGCGTCCTAAAAAAATTGTTGAGGTAAGCGATAAAGCTTTATCGGCCTTATCATTTAAACTGTTCACTCCTGAATAATCAGCACGAAAAGCCGGGTGATATTGAAATACAGTTGTTATTTGCGCATGTATGGTCCAGTTGGCAACAGAGTCCTTTTTACCCAGGCGGTCGTTACCAATCAAACGGCTGATTATATTGTCCTGCTGGCCGAAAACCAGGCTAACAGAGTATATGGTGAAAACAAATGTTGTGAATATATACTTCATGATTACAAACTTGTCAATATTATAAAATGCATTCCGATGGCAATACTAAATAAATAATTTAGACTTACCTAATTTTAAAATTAAGGCTACTTAAATTTACATTTTAAGACAGACGGCACCTTCCGTTAAAGCCATTGCCCGAATCTTCGGATAAACCAGTTTTTAACAACCTGAGTTAGCACACAATACGCAAACAGTATCACTATCAGGTAAAGAAAGTAGCTGGCAGGCAGTGGTTCAAGCTTCAACGCGCTGGCAAACGCCGAAAAAGGAATCCAGATACCAATTACCATTATCAGCGAGGTTAGCGCTACCACCGGTGCAGTTGCCCAACTTTGTATAAACGGTATTTTTTTAGTCCGTATCATGTGCACAATCAGCGTTTGCGATAGCAGGCCCTCAATAAACCAGCCTGATTGAAACAAGGTTTGTTTAGCCGGGGTATTTGCCGCAAAAACATAGAACATTACAGCAAAAGTCGCATAATCAAATATGGAGCTGATAGGCCCTATAAAAAGCATAAACTTGCTAATACCACCGGCATCCCATTTTTGCGGGTTATCAATAAACTCAGCATCCATACTATCCCATGGAATTGATATCTGCGAGATATCGTACAACAGATTTTGCACCAGGATATGCACAGGTAACATGGGCAGAAAGGGCAAAAACATACTTGCCCCAAGCACGCTAAACATGTTACCAAAATTGCTGCTGGCAGTCATTTTGATATACTTAATAATGTTACCAAAAGTGCGTCGCCCGTAAATAACGCCTTTGCGCAATACCATCAGGTCATTTTCCAGCAAAATAATATCAGCGCTCTCTTTGGCAATATCTACGGCAGTATCTACCGATATACCCACATCCGCATCGCGCAACGCAGCGGCATCGTTAATACCATCGCCTAAAAAGCCAACGGTATGCCCTTTAAACTGCAGCATCTTTACAACCCTCGATTTCTGCACCGGGTTCAGTTTTGCAAGTATTGAAACATCCTCAATCCTATCTTCCAGTTCCTTATCGCTCATGTGCTCCAACTCGCTACCCAACAAAATATTGGTAACCGGTATGCCTACTTCCCTGCAAATCTTTTTGGTTACTATTTCGTTATCGCCGGTTAGCACTTTTACCGATACTCCCAGTTTCTGCAAAGATTTAATAGCTGTAGCAGCTGATGGCTTGGCAGGGTCAAGGAAACCAATAAAGCCGGTAAGTATCATGTTACATTCATCGGCTACCGTATAAGTAAGCGGCCTTTCCTCGTATTGCTTAACGCCTACAAGCAGAACGCGCAATCCGTCCTCGTTTAAGCGGTGCGTAATGTCAATTATCTTTGCCTTCAGGGCATCATCCAAAGGGATAATCTCATCGGTTTCAAACTGAATATAGTTGTCCTCACCCGGGTCAATAGCAAAACTACATACGTTCAGCATTTCCTCTACAGCGCCTTTGCATATCAGCAAATGCTTATCGTTCTTTTGCTCTTCCAGGATAACCGACATGCGGCGGCGTTGAAAATCGAAGGGTATTTCATCCACCTTAATGTAATCCTCATCCACTTTCAACTCCTTATACAACTCCACGTGCTGTAACACGGCAACATCCAATAAGCTTTTCAAACCGGTCTGGTGGAAACTATTCAGGTAAGCCCATTTCAACACTTCATCATCATCATTGCCGTATACGTTTAAGTATCGCTCCAGCACAATTTTATCAAGCGTAAGGGTGCCGGTCTTGTCAGTGCAAAGCACATCCATGGCGCCAATATTCTGTATGGCGTTTAAGCGCTTAACCACCACTTTGCGCTTGCTCATGTTTACAGCACCTTTGGCCAGGTTGGCAGTAACAATCATGGGCAGCATTTCAGGCGTTAAACCTACTGCTACCGATAACCCGAACATAAATGCCTCTATCCAGTTATGCTTGCTGAAACCATTTACCAAAAACACCAGCGGCACCATTACCAGCATAAACCGTATCAACAACCAGCTAACGCTGTTAACGCCTTTGTCAAAGCTGGTCTCGGCCCTTTTGCCCACCAGCGATTTTGCCATTGAACCAAAGTAAGTGTGTCCACCTGTGTTTACCACCACCGCCGCAGCCGTTCCGCTTACCACATTGGTGCCCATAAAGCAAATATTCTCCAGTTCCAAAACAGATTTGCTGAAGGCATCGGGTATAACCTGTTCCTTCTTTTCAACGGGCATGGCCTCACCGGTTAACATGGCCTGGCTAACAAATAAATCCTTCGATTGCATAATGCGCATATCGGCGGGCATCATATCCCCGGCTGAGAGGTAGATGATATCACCAGGCACCAGCTGTTTAATATCAATTTCGCTTTTACCGGTTCCTTCACGAAAAACAGTGGCTGTAGTAGTTACCAGCGACTTTAACTTTTCCGCTGCGGCATTACTTCTAAACTCCTGTATAAAGCGCAGAAAAGAACTTAATAGCACCATTACCGAAATAACTATTACGGTTTTATAGTCGCGGTCTTCCGGTGCGGCTAGCAGCACGTCCATAACAAACGAAATGGTGGCAAGCACCAGCAGCACCACAATAAAAGGATTGGCGAATGCATCCAGCAACTGCATATACCAGGCAGGGGCTTTCTCATGCGTAACTTCATTAGGGCCGAACTTTGCAGCCTTTTCATCTACTTCCTCTTCATTTAAACCGCTGTCCCTGCTCTCCAGTAGTTTTAAAAACTCGGGCTTCTCAATACCCGAAACCTTTTTAAGCAAATCATGCGATGCAATATCAGCGGCCTGTTGGGAGTTTCCACCATGGAGCTTGTCCATCAGCTTTTCTTTGTTAATTGTCATACCATGCCCCTCCTTTTATTTATTTGAATGAGTGAGAATAATGGGCGTTGTTCTGCATACGCGGTATTGGCATTCCGGGCAATGACAACAAAGCTTCTGTTGCCGGCTTGACAAAACAGCGTTTGCAGAAAACTGAAGATTAAATTAGATACTGAGGATAGAAAAAGACTTACCGCTCCGGTTATTTTAGAAACCGAAAGTTGAATAAACAGCGCCCGCTTGTTGACATGCAACAAAAGCGTGTTTACCCCTGCATACTGCAATTTGGGTAAGCTTAACAGCATTTGATTGACTGTTTAAATGTTTAATATAACTGGGACCAGCGTCCATTTTGTTGTTTACTTTTTCTTTACGCGCGCAAAAGTAGAAATGTTTTCAGAACAAAAAAAAATAGTTGTAAGAAAGTATTTAGTAGCCAGTATTTAGACTTGAAAGAGAAGCCCGTTTAAATAGTTTTACCTTCAATTGCTATTTATAATGAATCGAATTTCGCTTTATTTTGATGGTATAAATGAGATAGAAAAACGCAATCCAGTCTTAATACTAAATACTCATTACTAAATACTATTCCGCATGCACGAAATAAAAAGATTCAACGTAAGGGTTTACGGCATTTTGATAAATGATAAGAGCGAAATACTGTTAGCGGACGAAGCATTTAAAAATGGAACCCGTGCCACAAAATTTCCCGGCGGCGGGCTGGAGTTGGGTGAAGGATTGATAGAAGGCCTGATTAGGGAGTTTAAAGAAGAGTGCGGCATTGATGTTGAAGTAACCGAACACTTTTACACCACCGATTTTTTTCAGCCCTCGTTTTTTGATACGAATAGTCAGATAATAAGTGTTTACTATTTATGCAAGAGCAAGGCGTGCGATAAAATTAAAACTTCCGATGTTAAGTTTGATTTTGTTGTAGAGAAGGGACAGGAAGCAGAATCTTTTAGATGGGTGAGCTTATTTGATATTACCAACGAAAGCACCATTACCTTGCCCATTGATGTGGTGGTGCAGGGAATGTTGAAGAAGTTGACTGACTTGCCTTATTAAAGCAGCCCCGGTTTATTCTTTTCGGGTAGCGTTTTGTTGTTGCTAAACACAGCGCAGTATTGACAGTTTTGTCAGTTTGGAGCCCAAACTGACAAAACTGTCAATACTGCACTGCACTTTATAATTTTAATTGCTGTCTCCTCAGGGTCTGCCTGCGTGTATTTAGCAGTAAACCACAATAGGTAACAGGCGACCCTGCGGTTTTGCAAGGTGGGCCGTTCCATGCACGGCCTCAGGGTCCCCTATCGCAAAGCCGAAAGGGAGACCCTGCGGGGACACAATTTAGCATACATAATTTACTCGCATGCCATTTTAATCATATCAGAAGCACTGAAATCACCCAACTCTAATGCTTTTTTTAAATCTATACATCCATTATCTTTTTGACCTAATACTATTTTTGCAGCCCCTCTATCCGTGTAAGCCTCTGCATACTTAGGATTAAGTTCAATAGCCTTGTTAAAGTCAAATATGGCTTCACTGTAATCTTTTAATTTTTCTTTACTAAGGCCT
>CAISWS010000522.1 GCA_903889265.1 uncultured Bacteroidota bacterium | reverse complement strand
GGGATTTCGGGTTTAAATATTAAGCTTGGTTGATACTCGAACCACCCGTCACTAACACTCTCCTCTTTAGTCTTTTAACAAGGAGGATGAAGTGCATTTAATCGCAAACCTGTAGATTATTTTTATCCATGCCAACCGCAGGCATAATTTGCCAGGTTATAAGTTTTCAAACGCAATACAGGTGCCCGAGCTAAGCGCCCAAACTAACAGGTTACACGAGGTTACAGCCAGTATTACATTATTAATAGTTTCATCTATCGATAATATGCGAAGAAGCAAAACAGAATTACGGACATTCCGTTTCCCCAAAGCGAAACAGTCTAAAAGTCTTTGCACCCTTAACCAGCGATTAATGTCGATAAGACATCACTTGTGTATGCAGCCTTAATAGAATAAGGCCCTCCATCCTGCCCTTGAACGTTGAAATATATCTGGATAAAAGAGTTTGTTGCATCATAAGTCACCTGTGCAATATTAACAGGATTTACATAAGTAGATTGGGAAGTACCCAGAAGCGTAACTTCAACGAGCGCCATAGCTTTATATTTAAGTTAATTAATTTAAAGTATACTTTCAGGAACAAACTCAAATTGCCACAATTCAGCGCTTGTGTCCTTTAAATAATGGCAGCACACCTTCAATTCATTCCTGGGTTTGTCAGCAATTGCTAACTCATTGCCAGGTAAACCTGATTTCGGTTTTTCCGTTGACAACTCATAAATTACCGGCCATTGGGAATAATTAAAGAATGCTATATCCTGGCTTGCGTTACTTCTGTCAGGCAAAACAGAACGTTCCGTATTATTCATTCCCGTTTTCATGATACCGTTTATAACATAAAAATATTTCGCCATAAACTCCGCTTTTATAGTAAGTAACCAATTTAAATACCTACACTATTTTATAAAAGGAAAATTTGCAGAGCCGGTAATAACGGAACCTGTTAAAACTTTACCACCAGTGACACCAAATTTCTCCCCTAAAAAATTAAATAAGAAATACGGATCCACCTTAAACTGGCTATAATCCGTCATCAGCTTTTGTTCAATTTCCTCAACTCTCTTTTTATAATCATCACTAAGTGCTGAATAAACCTGCTGATCTGCTTTAAGATTGTATATATACTTAAGCAGATTATAACAGGTAGTAAACTGCCCACAGGCAATCAGACTTTCCAGCGAAAGCCTTTCTGTGGCAGCTTTATCAAACCAAAGTGTGGTTGCCATATCAAATGCAACTTCAGCAACCCGTTGCATTACCGGGCTCGGGTCCAGGTAGCTGGGCAGTTTTTCACTGTTTTTTTGCTCTAAACGGTGTCCATCATTACTTAAGGCGAGATCATATACACGGTTGCCCTGAACTTTATGCGTGGCCTTAAAAGAGTCATAAAAACCATTATAGAGGAGTTGACGCACACGTTTAAGAAAAATATCCGTATTCAAAACCAAAATAGAATTTACTCTCGCCACTACCATTTGAATAAGCGAATTAAGAGATGTTGTTCTAAGGGTTTTAAGCAGGCGCCTGGTTACGTCTTTCGAAAAATTACGATCCAGATTTAATCCGGTAAATGGGCCAATATGCCCGGTTATTAATGCGCTTACAGCTAAAATACATAATACAAACCCACCAAATATAAAGGATAACAGTGTTCCTGAAATAAGATATGCAGATCAATTACCTGCTGATAACGCTCAGGTGCCCACCACTTAGCCGTAAAATCAAATTTACCTCCTGAAACTATAATCCAAAATTTGGTTTCCTCACCCATAATTTCGTTTATCTGCGAGGGTTTCTCTTTTTCCTGTTTAGTAAGATAAATATCCCCTTTAAAAACAGCTGGCTTTATCCTTACATGTAATCTTTCGCTCAAAAATTCAATAAATCCATGAATAAAATGGTATGGCGCAATGTTACTTCTATGTATAAGAGGGTATTCGCATTTAATGATTTCAATACCCCTTTCAGACTCTTTAATTGGTGTTATGTACGGATTATTCTCCCATAGCTGTGGGCACGGGGTGCGCACGTCAGTAATAAACTGATTGGGACATGATAAATGCAAATCGCGCACCGCTGCGGTTAACATTACAATATCGCCCGGTGACTGATAATTGGTTAAGATTAATTTGCGCATAAAATCAGTTGGTATCTAACACACCAATTTCGCAAGTCCTTAATTAATAACCTACAGTATTTTTACGCAATTTCTAATCGCGCAGAAATTAAGATTGAGCATCCATTTTTTTGAAAGGGCTTTGAAAGCGTTGAAGTATGCAATCAAGAGTTAAACCCGTAAAACACCTGCTTTCGAAAGTTCGGCTACTGAAAAAACCCATCCAAAGCTTTCTTCTCCCAATCTTTCCACTTATTGGCTGCCAGCACTTCTTTACCTGCCTGCATCTGGTCTGCGCGTTTAAATATGGTTTTAAGTACTTTGGTTGCCGGGTTGCTCAGGCGGCTGTTGTTGTATAGGGCTGCGTTAAACAGGTTATAAATCAGGTCCTTGTCGCTGTATTTTAAACGCTCCAGTGCGTCCATCGCCTTAATACGCGTGCGGAATTCATATTGATTACCGGTAAATGGCACCATCAGCTTTTCATATTTATGCCCATTGGCAACTGCGGTGGCCGAATCACCGGTGCTTATTTCAAGCCAGGTAATGCGTACATTTTCAGCAAGGCCCCTTACTCCTTCAGTAGCATCCAGGTAAGTTTGCTTTTTGGCAGGATTCAACTTTACCAACTTGCGCAGCGCAATTTCAATAGTTGTATAACTGCTGTCTTTCAGCAACCGCTCGGCATCGGGCAAAATCACCTCCGGTATAGATTCC
>CAISWS010000521.1 GCA_903889265.1 uncultured Bacteroidota bacterium | reverse complement strand
CCAGTTGGGCTCGTCCTTTACCGGAGCTGAATTAATTTTAAATGGCGGAATGATTAAGTTACCCTTTGCATCAAAATGAAGTTCAAAATACCAGCTACACACGCTGTGGATATTACTATCTGCAAACAGACTGTAAGCTTCGCTTATAATACTATCCTGCACGGCTTTGCTAAGTCCCTCTGGTAAAACCGGAGGTTCGAAAAACGCGGGGTATTCATCATCTTTGGCTGTAATATCAAAAAACATTTCGCTTCGGGTATCCAGGTTCCAGATATGCGTGGTTGATTGCTGCCACCATCCGCCGCCGCCGTGGCCTTCATCAATAAACCCGGCAATTATTTCGGGCAGGCCTTTGCCGTCTAATTGTTTGGCTTGCAGGTAACAGGTATCGTACCTTGAAAACCCTGCTCCAAAAATAAGGTGCTCAACCCGGCCCTTTTTTGTGAAAGTCAACAAAAAGTAACTGGAATCGTTGTCGTCTTCAATTGATTGAATTGTCAGTGGCGGATTATCCAAATGGCCAATAGTGAAAGTATCAATGTAATGTTGCCCATGGCACAGGTAGGAACTAAAACACAATAAAATAATCAGTAATTTATTTCGCATAATTATTTCAACAGCTTACTTATTTTTTAAAACGTAAACGCCCTTTTTAATTACGTAGGTGCCGGGTTTATGTAAAGGCTTGCAATCCCAGTTAACATCGTTCTTCATGGGTACAGATTTGATTTCGAACGGTGGGATGATAAAGCTGCCGTGCTTGTCAAAAACCATTTCAAAATTAAAGTTACACTGGCAAGTAAAATCGTTGGTGTCGTCAATGCTATCCTGCACAGCCACTATACTATCCCTTGCATCATCGGAAATTCCCTCAGGCAGGTTGGGTGGATAACGTTTTCCAAAATTTACCAGGTCCACCGCTTTTATATCGGCAAACATTTCGGTGCGGGTATCCAGGTTCCAGATGTGTACTATTGTTTGTTGCCACCTTACCGAGGCACCAATATCACCCGCTTTGAGTATTGCAATAATCTCAGGCAAACCTTTGCCATCCAATTGCCTGGCTTCCAGATAACATTCGGGTATTCTGTCAAGCCCTCCGGTTGCATCCACAAACACCAGTTGCTCATTATGGCCCTTCCTTACAAAGTTCAATAAATAGCAGGTAGAATCATTAAGGGCCAGCCAGGATTTAATTGTAAGGGGTGGGTTATCCAAATGCCCGATAACAGTAGTATCAGTATAATGCTGGCCATTACATAAGCAGAAGCTAATACACAATATAATAAACGGCAATATTTTTTGCATAAGTGATGAGGCAAAGTTAACGCAATATTTATTTTGCCGTTCTTCCAAGTGTGTCGAAGACCAACTTGGAAGTTTAAATGAATCGTATGGGTCTCCTGACCCATACAACTTGCAATATCTACTATTCCAAAACTTATCAGCCGCCTTTAGCTAAAGTCGGTATTCAAACATTCAAATTGCGCACACGGCACATTGTATTAGTCATGAGACTGAAACAATAATTGCAAGTTCCGGGTTGGTCTTTGACACACTCGAACAACGGGGATGCCCGCCTGGAGGGCCAGTTGCTAATTTTACAATGGGCGCTGCACCTTGCTCCACATGGCCTCCGCATATCTAATGCGTGTATTTTTAATAGTTGTTCAAACCCTTAGCGCCCTACTGGCAATTATATGAGAAATGCACAGCATAAGGAGAAGAGCCTGAGTAATTAGACGAATTATATAAGTAAGTAATATTCCCTTTGCT
>CAISWS010000520.1 GCA_903889265.1 uncultured Bacteroidota bacterium | reverse complement strand
TTCGAAAACAAGCGCTGGATAATATTTGCCGAGTATGCCCGTTTGGTATTAGTGATGGTTGGCCTTAACACCTTCTATTACTTTTGGTTTATTAACTGGTTTAACTTTACCATTGTTGCCTCCAGCATTGGTTTTGTAATCTGTGTGGCATACTTCACCTATTCATATTTAACCTCCGGTTTAAGGAGTTTAGATACGGCGGGCAACAATAGTTAACTTTGTGGCCTTTGTGCTGCATTTCTCTTTGTGCGCTTAGTGTTAAATTGTATTGGGATTGAATTTTAAACAGCTTCTTAGCTGAGGCTGTCCAGTAATAACCTGCTTTATTAACATTTTCGTAAATCGGGTTGGGACAAAAAATACAACTTTTAAAAAAGAAAAAACCCATATTCGCGTTCTTAATAAAACCAAATCTAAACTATGAAAAAACTGTTGTTAGCTATTTCGCTGCTCGGCTTTGCCCACCTGGGATTTAGCGCAGAATCCGAAGCGGTGCTCAATTTCAGGAAGGTCTTTTGGGGATCTCAAAAAGATTCCGTTTACAGAGACGGTAAAAAGCTGGAATTTGTAAAAGACAGAACCTCGCTGATTAAAAATGCTTATTCGCTAACAGGAGATGATATGACTATCGGTGCTGTAAAGCTTGATAAGATACTTTACATCTTTAACGATGAGAACAGGTTTTACAGGGTTTTTCTGCAAGGCTCGGTTGACCAGGTTGAGGAAATGAAATTTATCCTTACCTACAAGTATGGAGATTACCGCAACGAAAGCTTCGTTGACGACAGCCACATTATGCAATGGTTGGTTAAAGACGTAACCTTTACCTTGAAAGAAATCAGCAAATCAAGATTTGAACTTACTATAGAAAGCAACTGGCAAGCCAGCTCAGATTACAAGAAGAACACCAGCGTTGACGACTTTTAGTCAGTTTTGACGTTAAAGAAAAGCCCCGTGCGTTATTGCCGGGGCTTTTTTATTTTCTATACGACAAGCGAAATTTGCAGAGGCAAGAAATAACCGCCCTGTCATTGAATAAGGTTTTTGCCAAGCCAGTCAGAACGGTCATTCTTTATTTATTCATCAACCCACTTTCAAAAATTCACGCTTCAAAATCCGCTCAATATTACCAGGGTCGTGCGAGGGCAGATAAAGCGTTTTGTGGTCACGCGCGTAAGTTTTTATGTTATTAAAACTTTGCAGTGCATGCTTAAAGTTTTGGTGTGCCCCGGGTATGGTGTTGCTGTAAAGCTGGACTTCATCGTAAGTAGTATCACCGGCCAGCAGGTACGATGCGTTTTTTGTTTTTAATAAAACAGAACAATGCCCAAGTGTATGGCCGGGGGTACGGAGCATTATTATATCGCCGGCTTTTGTAAGCGCCTTACCAGTGTCAAGGCCGGGCAGTTGTATATCGCCGGTTTTAAACAGGCTGGGTTTTAACCAGGCTGGATACAAAGACCTTGGCACAAATGATTGGTGGTTCCACTCATAATCATGCACCAGTATTTCGTTACCCTCAAAATAGCGCAGGCCATCAAAGTGGTCAATATGCATGTGCGTCATTACCAGCTTGTTGATTTGTTCGGCAGCAAAGCCAAGCCGGTTTAACTGCGGGCCAACTTCCTCATCGGGCGCAACCGTGAACTTAAAATTTGAGTGATTCATCCAGCGCAGAAAGAAATTTTCTTTATCAAGATAATGCGGGTCGCTTACCTGGGCATTTTCACCGGTATCAACCAAAAATAACCCTTCAGGATGTTCAACCAGCCATACCCATATGGGTAGTTCGCCGGTAAAGGTTTTATCCACAAAGAAGTTGAGCTTGGAGCTTATCTCCCCGCCCTGTGCATCTTTAAATTTGCGTTTTACTGAAACCGTGCCGGTGGTAAAAACATGAAGTTTCCCGGGCCCATCATTAAACTCAACAGGTTGACTTAATATTCTTTGCATATCATTTATTTTATACTGCAAAGTTGAAGCGTAAGCGGCACAAGGCGCTTGATAAAAGTCAAGAAATGGCTTTTGCCCTGATACGGCTGAGAGTTTCGGCTTTTATGCCCAGAAAAGCAGCAATATGCTGCAGCTGTGCAATTCGGTTTACTTCGGGGTATTGCTCCACAAACCATTTGTAACGCCCGGATGCTTTAAGCGTTATCATCTTTTTTAAGTAAAGCTCTTTACTGATGCACGATTGCTCAACAATTTTGCGCCCCAATACGTTGAAGTTAAAGCTGTGGCTGTATAACTGTTGCAGGTTATTATATGAAATTAAAAGCGCTTCGCAATCCGTAATGGCTTGTATGTACTCAAAGGCCGGCTTGCGCGAATAAAAGCTGTAGTATGAAGAAGTGAACGACCCGGGTGCGCCAAAATCCGAGGTTATCTCATTACCCGATTCATCTAAATGAAAGGTGCGCATAAACCCGCTGATGATAATGGCGATATGGTTGCAGTATTTGCCTTCAGTTACAAAAAAATCTTTCGTTTTAAAGGCTTTGTATTCCATCAGTTCGCTAAAAGCCAGTGTTTCGGCTTCCGTTAGCGGCTGTATACTTTGTATTTTTTGTATCAGGGGCTGCATGGCTGTTATCAGTAAAAATAGGGGAATTTTAATACTACACCCCGGAGGAGAAAATTATTTAACCCGCTTGCCCAATTTGTCCATCTTATCCAAGAGTGAAACACCGTTGTACAGGCTGGACAAGTTAGACGCAGTGATTGCTGATTTAAAGAGCACCCTTATCCCCTTCCCCTGTATTAATTCATAAATCATAAATCACAACGGTCTGTCCACAGATATAGACTCCCCGCTCAATTCATGAGAAAACAATTTGAAAAGCTAACAAACAAGCTTATTTTTGTAAAAAACAGCTAAAATATACCTCCTGATTATCATGCAGTTATGATTTTGGTGCTTTTTAAACCCGGATTTTGCAGTTAGATTTAAGTTTTAAGGGATAAAGGGATTGTAACATCTCTGGCAAGCTTGAGCAAACCGTCCATCCAAGC
>CAISWS010000519.1 GCA_903889265.1 uncultured Bacteroidota bacterium | reverse complement strand
TCAATATCCTCAGCAGTTGGCGGCGGTATCTGCTCTAATAAAAACACAAACAATATTATGGGAAGAATAAAAATGAGCCCCGTAAAAAAAGGCATCCAGAATTCGCTTACATGCATGTCTACCACCAAATATTTACCTACACTCTTTACCAGGCCTGATGAAAAGATAAAACTTACAGTTAAAACAGCACCCATAAACTCGGTAGCCTTTCTTCCCTCAAGATAACTGAACACAAGCCCCCAAATAAGGCCCAGGGGCAATCCGTTTAAGAACAGAAAAAGAATGTTATATGGTTGCGGAACAAAGCCAAAAAACAGCAGCGAAAGCCAGGCAAAACCAATCAGTCCTATTATCGAGATGGCACGCCGGTTATTTTTCATTTCGGCTATCAGCTTAATACCTAAAAACTTACTGAGCGTATAACCTATAAGCTGGGCAACAACCAGCAATATTTTATAATTAATACCAAACGCTGTAATACCTGCAAACGTGGCAGAAGTAAAAGGCTTGCGGAAGGCGTACATGCAACTGTAGGTTAAAAAAGCTACAATGGCAGCAAACAACGGCACAACAAACGAAGGTGCGCTGGCTAATCTTTTCTGAAACGCGGGTACAGTAAGGGTCATGAATTAGTTTTCGGAAGTTACAATCTCAACCACTTCAAGCAGGTCGTCTACCAGGTGGGTATGTTTCTCTGGTTCAAGGGCCTCCCGGGTGTAGGCGCCCGTGGTTATGCCTATAACATATTTGCAACCGGCCGAGGTGCCTTCCTGCAAATCAGATACCGTATCGCCCACTTTCGCTATCTCATTAGCCGAGGTGATATTCAGGTCTTTCATAAATTTAAATATCATATCCGGGTAAGGACGGCCATTGTTTACCTCATCACTGGTAACAGTGTAGTCCAGCAAATTATTTTCTTTCCATTTTAAGCGGTTGAAAATAGTATCAGCTATATCGCGGCTAAAGCCGGTGTCAATACCCACTTTTATTCCCTTCTCCCTTAGTTTTTTGAATGTTTCCTCCGCATTTTTCTTAGACCTTACCGATGGGTCGTTTGTGTAGAATGAAATCATTTCATTCACAAACGTGTTATGAATTTTAGTTACCAGTTCTCCGGTGTTTTCTTTGGTCTTAAATTTTTCTTCCAGCAAGGTGCGGATGGCAACCGGTTTAGGATAACCCATTACACTATTGGCGTCAGCCCGGTCTATTTTAAAATTATTCAGTTCAAAACCTTTTATTAGCGCTTCATGAACGTTGTCTTTGTCTTCAACGGTGGTGCCCGCCATATCAAATACCACTAGTTTTATTGCCATTATTATGTTTTTTGGAGTTTTACAAATGAATCATTTTTTTTCAAGAGCAATGTTAACAAAGTATTAAGAAACACAAGTTAGATGTTAGAAGCAAGAAGCCAGATATTAGAACTTAGATGCAGAAGTCGGAATTTTGATCATAGAAGCAAGCGGCCAGTTTTTCGAAAAATGCCAATTCGCCGATAGCGCTTAAAATCCTGGTTCTAAAATCTTAATTCTTGCGTCTAACATCTTGGTTCTAATATCTATCTTTGAAGTAAATATTGTTCTATGCAAAAAGAAGATGCATCTAAAGTTGCGGAAGAAATTATAGAAATATTCCGAAAAAAAGGCGGAGAGGATTATGCCGGCGAAGAGATTACTCAGCTGGAGCACGCCTGCCAGGCGGCCCAGCTAGCCGAACAAAATGGTTATGATGATGAGGTGATTCTGGCTGCCTTTTTGCATGATTTAGGCCACCTGCTTTCAGAAGATGATGAAGACGATATGGATGGTTTTGGAGTAAAAGACCACGAGGCCGTAGGTGCTGAGTTTTTAAAAGAACGGGGCTTTTCAGATAAGGTAACCACCCTGGTTAAATCGCATGTTGAGGCCAAAAGATATTTGTGTTTTGCCAATAAACGCTATTACGATAACCTTTCAGAAGCCAGTAAAATGACCCTGCTTTACCAGGGCGGGCCTATGAATGCCGAACAGGCACATGCCTTTGAACAAAATCCGCTTAAAAACCTGATTATAAAAATGCGTACCTGGGATGAAGAGGCTAAATTAACTGATGTGCCTGTGCCCAGCCTGCAGGTATACCGGGAAATGATAATCCGGCATTTGAGAAAATAATCCTGCGTCGCTAAAAATTGGTTTTTCTCTTCTGGCTCTTTTTAGCTGTATCCATTATATACATAAAATCAAAAGAAAGGTCGTTGTTGTATTCGCCCAGCAAGCGGGTTAATCCATTAATGTTTGCCCCGCGTATACGGGTAATTGAATACGAGAACCGGCCACCTAAAGCATAGTTGCGGTGTATTACAAAATAAATCCCTCCAAATGCGCTCAGGTCAAAACGGTGGGGTTGCCCTTCGGGTGGGTTGTTGGTTACGTCCTGGCCATCTTCATTAATTTCTTTAAACCTGGTTAACAGAGCTGGTGCAAGGCCCAAAGTAAGCATCATTACCTGTTTGTTTTTGGGTGTTACTGCATCGATGTTTAATGCCAATGGTACTTCCAGATAATCGAACTGAACTTTGTATTGTTGTGTTGAAGTGGCAATAGAAAGCGAATCAGTTCTAAAATCCTGCTTGGCCCCTTTCATGGAATAATTAAACTCCACACTAACCGACAAGAAGCGGTGCACTTTTACCAGTGCCCCAACGCCAAATTGTGCACCAATATACTTGTAACCCGAATAGCCATCACCATCCACCTGGCAACCGTTAAACCCGGCATGAAACAAAGCCTGAAACAATCCATATTTTGCCCAATCTGCTTTTACGGAGGAAGGGGTAGTGTTTTGTTCCTTAGGCGGCTTTACAACTTTTCCCCGTTTAGCGATTTGCTCCTGCTCTTCTTCTTCATCAGAGGGGTATTTGGTTTCAGGCTGAACAGTGGTAGTATCGGGCTTGTTCTTTTTGGGGTGCATATCAAAGATAATAGCGCCATTCTTAATTTCCTGGGCCATCATAGCCGCAGGGAATAAGAACAACAACATTACCAGTTTCCTCTTCAGCATCATTTGCTTCTTATTTTTTCTTAACGGTGCTCAATATATAGCCGATATCAAAAGTGAGTACATTGTTATACTGACCATTAAGCCGGTTAGTATTTGAAGGGCCACGTAATTTCATTAATGAGTACGAAAATTTAGCGCCCAAAGTAATTTTCTTAATAATCAGAAAATGCAAGGCCGCTACTCCCTCCAGGTCAAAAACATGTGGTTGGCCCTCAGGCGGATTGGCAGTTACATTCTGGTCATCTTCTGTAAATTGCTTGTATCTGACCATAAGGCCCGGCTGCAAGCCCAATCCGAACATCACAATGTCCTTATCCACTACATTCATCATAATGGGAAGCTCAATATAATCCCATTGCACCTGATATTTTGATAGTGACTGGGGATTAGAACTCTCAACCAATTGTTGCCTCGCCCCTTTCATGCTGTAGTCTATAGAAGTGCTGAACGCGAAATATTTATGAAACCTGATTAACAGGCCTACACCTGCATCAAGGCCAATCTGATTGTATCCGGCATAATTATCTCCATCAATCTGCGAGCCATTAATGCCGGCGTGGAACCAGGCCTTAAATAAACCTTCGCGCTTATAATCGGTAGCGGTATAAAGCCCTGATTTGAGGGCCGATTCGCCTTTGGGTTTTCTTTGCTTTTTGGTATTTTGCTGCTCCTCATCTTCGTCAGAAGTAGTCTGTTGCAGCTGAGTGGTATCGGCTGGTTTGTCCTTTTTGGGGTGCATATCAAATATAATAGCCCCGTTTTTGCCTTCCTGGGCCATTATAAGCAGGGGAAATAAGAATATCAACAGTGTTAGTTTCTTCTTCATCATTTCAATTTTCTTCTGAATTATGTTTGGCTTTATTAACCGGTGCATCATTTAAAGATGCTTTAGCCGTTTAATAAATACAAAAACTGAACAGCTTACTGCAAAGGTTTTTGATTTGGGTTTGTAATATGCAATTTCTGTGAACAATTAACAATTAACCGCAAAACAATGGCTTTCAAATATAACGCTGCTTTACTAAAGAAGATTGAAGAAATTTTTAAAGAAGGCGGCTACAGTGTTCGCTACGAAAAGGGAAGTTTTCAAAACGGCTTTTGCATATTAGAAAGAAGGCGCGTAGTGGTTATTAACCGTTTTCATGAAATGGAAGCCCGGATTAATTCAATGGTAGAGATTTTGGGAACAATTGAAGACCTGGAGTTGAATAACCTTTCCAGCGAGTCTTTAGAACTTTATCAAAAGATTCGTGCTGAAAAGGTGGATACCCTTTTCGACAACAGCGATACGGCCCAATCGTAATAAAGCCTTTCCAATATTGTGTAATTCAGGCAATATTGAAAATCCCGGCTTAATACTTTATACTTGATACCAAATACTAAAAATGGAAATTACATTCCTTGGAACAGGCACATCGGGCGGGGTTCCGTTGATTGGGTGTCAGTGTGAGGTTTGCAAATCAACCAATACACGCGATAAGCGTTTAAGGACTTCCATTCTGATAAAAACACATGGCCTTACTATTGTACTTGATTGCGGCCCCGATTTCAGGCAGCAAATGCTAAGGGAAGACGTTCGCCACATTGATGCAATTTTAATGACTCACATGCATAAAGACCACACCGGTGGTTTGGATGACATCCGCTCCTTCAATTTCATAAATAAAAAAGCAGTTGATATTTATTGCGATGCAGACACTGAAGCCGGCATCAGGGAGCAATACGGTTATATTTTTAAAGAAACTGGCTATCCTTACTTACCCCAAATGAATTTTATCCGGGTTGAAGACGAGGCGTTCAAAATTGGTGACCTTGAAATTCAACCCATCAACGTATTGCATGCCTGGATGCCTGTTAAGGCTTATCGGTTTGGGCACTTTACTTATATAACAGATGCCAAAACGATAAAGCCTGAGGAAATAGCCAAAATAAAAGGTACGCGGGTATTGGTAATAAACGCCTTGCGTCCGGAGGCACATTACTCGCACCTGAATATTGATGAAGCCCTGCAAATAGTAGATAAAATAAAGCCTGAAACTACATACCTGATACATATGAGCCATCAGTTTGGGTTTCATGCTGATATGGAGAAGAGTTTGCCCAAAGGGATAATACCGAGTTAT
>CAISWS010000518.1 GCA_903889265.1 uncultured Bacteroidota bacterium | reverse complement strand
CGCACAGCTGTTCCAATTAAAGTTCCCGAAGTACAAGATGTTACAAGCACATTTGCATAGGTGCCCGGTACCAGGTCGCCTTTCGGAAATACAATTACTTTATTCTGAGTATTTCTGCCATATAATTCCATATTATTTCTGGCTGAAACCCCTTCAATTAAAACTTCAAATACTTTGCCCACATCTTCCTTATTCAGCTCTAACGCATGTATGCGGTGTATATCTACTATTTCCTGTAACCTCCGTTTTTTTACTTCCTCCGGTACATCATCTTTATACTTTTTAGCCGCTACTGTACCCGGCCGTTCGCTGTAAACAAACATATAGGCCATAGAGTATTTTACGTACTCCATTATGCTTAATGTATCCTTGTGTTCTTCCTCCGTTTCAGAGCAGAAGCCCGAAATAATATCAGTAGAAATTGCGGCCTCAGGTACAATGCGCTTAATAGCTTCAATGCGTTGTATATACCATTCGCGGTCGTAGGTTCTGTTCATCATTTCCAGAATGCGGCTATTGCCTGACTGCACCGGCAGGTGAACGTATTTGCAGATATTCGGATATTTAGCCATCATGTGCAACACATCATCGGTCATATCTTTAGGGTGCGAGGTGCTGAAACGGACGCGAAGGTCAGGTGCTATTAACGCAACTTTTTCCATCAATTCCGCAAAGTTCACAACATGGGCTTCGTACTTGGCCTCCATTAATTTTTTACCTACCAAGGTAGGGTCGTCAGAATATCTGTAAGAGTCCACGTTCTGCCCCAATAAAGTTACTTCGCGGTACCCCTGCTCGTATAATTCTTTGGCTTCGGCCACTATACTTTTCCAATCACGGCTGCGTTCACGTCCACGGGTAAAGGGCACAACACAAAAGGCGCACATATTGTCGCAACCCCGCATAATGCTTATAAACGCAGTAATACCATTACTGTTAAGGCGAACCGGATTTATTTCGGCGTAAGTTTCTTCGCGGCTCAGCAATACGTTCACTGCTTTCTGACCACTACCAGCTTCTTCAATTAAATCGGGTAACGAGCGGTATGCATCCGGGCCTGCAACAATGTCTACTATTTTTTCCTGCTCCAGAAATTGCTCTTTCAAACGTTCTGCCATACACCCCAAAACTCCAACAAGTGCTCCTTTCTTTCTTTTTTTTACTCCCCTGAAATGTTGTAGTCTGTGTCTTATCCGCTGCTCCGCATTTTCGCGGATAGCGCAAGTGTTTATCAATATCAGGTCAGCATCAATAAACTCAGTGGTAGCATTAAAACCAGCGCCATTTAAAATGGAAGCCACTACTTCGCTATCGGCAAAGTTCATCTGGCAGCCGTAGCTTTCTATATAAAATTTCTTGCCGTTCGACTTAACATTTTGGTGGTGGGCAGAAGCCAGCGCCTCGCCCTGACGCGATTCGTCAATTACTTTGGGCTGAAGTTCAAACGCCACCTCATTATTATACAATTCTTCGCTCATTTTTTAAAATTGGGCAGCAAAGATAATATTTTGCCTGACAAAGTGGCAGGTTTTGGCGAATTTTAGGGTGCAAATCTTATGCTTTCTTGGTTACAAAGCCAATCTGTTGGCAAAAAATTGCCTTAATTCCAGTTGGTTTTAAAAACAGCTCACTATCATTGATGGAAACAGCTTTATATGATGCCTGAGATTATTTCAATTTCTCCTAAAAAACTGATTGGTAGACGCCTTAAAATGACATTTGCCAATAACCAAACTTCCGAATTATTCCGAAGCTTTATGCCCGAAAGAAAGGCGATAAAGAATAACATAAGCAATGATGTATTCTGTGTTCAACTTTATCAAAACTTTCACGGCTTGGATGATTTTAAACCGGAAGTGGAATTTGAAAAATGGGCCGCTATAGAGGTCTCTGATGTTACAAATATTCCTGTTGGTATGGAACCATATACACTAACCGGTGGGCTTTATGCTGTTTTCCATTATGTTGGCTCCTCTTCCGATACCCGCATTTTCGAGTATATATTCAAAACCTGGTTACCGGATTCGGGTTATGTTTTGGACCAACGGCCGCATTTTGAAATATTGGGCGATAAGTATAAAAATAACGACCCGGATTCGGAAGAGGACATTTGGATACCAGTAAGGTTGAAAATGGCATAAAGCAGGGATGCGGAAGAATCTGTAATTTCGAAAGATGAAACCAGTCGTTTTGCTTCTTTTTGTGCTTGCCTGCTTCAAATGCAAAGCCCAATCTGATTCCTTATTGTTTCATTCGTTGGAAAGAATACTAAAGGCCGAAAAAGGTCAGGATTATAAGGACCAGGTTTTTATATCCATCAACAAATACGATTTGGAGAGGGTCAAAATCAAAGACACCACTTTGATTAAAGCCGGTGACCGGGAGTTTAAGGTAATTCTACTAAGAGAGCCAACTGATAAAAAGGACTTTTATATTTTACCTATTGAGTTTCACGGCGACAATTATATCGCGTTTCGGATTCAAAACTGCAATCGGCCGGTTAACAAAACATTCCATATATCTTACCTAAAACAAGACGGAGTTTTCATACTGGATTCCTTTGAGGTACAGCCGGATAAAAAGCCCTCCCGGGTAATTGATAACTAATTTGTTTCTAGAACTTCCCTACCAACTCCCCGTACCCTACAACATGCCCCAGCATGGCCTTGTATAGTTCATCGCGGTTGTCGTTGGTTAAATACAGGTGGTCAAAATCCAATGCATATATCCTGAAATAGTAGGTGTGAACTCCCAATGGAGGCTTGGGTCCTGTATAAACATGGGCCCCCGCATAGTTTTTGCCAACCGTTATACCTATCTCTTTAAGTTTATCGGCACTAATGCCTTTGTCCAGTCCATGTACTTTTACCGGGATATTATAAAGCACCCAATGCGAAGCGGTAAACATGTGCAGATAAGGAGCCGGGGCATCGTAATCGGTAACCATGATAGCCAATGAGCGGGTGCCTGCCGGTAAAGTATCCCAGCTAAGCTGGGGGCTATGGTTGACCCCGTTATCCGACACATCCAACGGCATCTGTCCCTCATTCAGAAAATCCGATGATATGAGTGTAATGGATTTGTTAAGGTTAGCATGAAAATTCAATTCATCTTTCTGCTTACCCTGGGTGGTAAGAACCAGGTATAAAATCAGCGAAACAATTGCTGCAAACAGGATGATAGCAAACCTTAAAACTTTGCGCATGATAAATGATTAATGAACAGAGGATATTTCTTTTACAGTACTAAATCCATAGGGAACCTGGGGCTCATCATAATCGTAAAACGAAAGGTATATAAACACAGTTTTTAGGTTGCCTGTTTCGTCAGTAAAAGTCATTTCGTATTTGTCTACCATAGCCAAACCTTTAGGTGCATTTTTAGAGGCGTATCCGCAGCAACTACTGATTTTTTCAAACTTCACCGGCTTTCCTTTCGGATCACGCAGTAATTGTAGATAAGCCCGTTCGTTGGTGGTGCCACCATCAGGCCCTGTGCCTACCTTTACCGGGTTTTCAGGGGCAAATCCATACCTGCGGTTATCTGATTTCTCTTTCAGCCATAAAATAGGATGGATTTCACCACGCTTTGATATATCCAGGCAGGTGTTCACTCTTTTATCGGCTGGGGCGTAAGCTAAGCCCTTGGCCTTAATAAAATCGGTGCAGGCAATGTCCATCTTATCAAAAAGCTCATATACCAGGCCGCGGTCGTAAAATGCTTCCGCATAGGCGCTATCCAGCTGAATGGCACGGCTGTAATCTACAATAGCCCCACCGTAATCGGTAAGGTGCATTTTGGCTGTACCGCGATTGAGATATGCCTTTTTGTAACCCGAGTTAAGCTTTATAGTTTCATCAAGGTCGGCTAGCGCATCCTCGTACCGCCCCATCATTGATTTCACAATACCCCTGTTATACCAGGCCACGTATTCGTCGCCTTTAATAGAAATGGACTTATCAAACAATTCAAGGGACTTATCCAGGTCTCCGGCTTCCGCTTTTTCCAGGGCCTGCTTGTAATAAAATTCGCCCAATTGAAGCGACTGGTCCGGCTTGTCTAACTCCGACTTTTCCAAACTCTGCCTGTTATTAAGCCCCCCATCGTTTTGCGCATGGGCAAAAGAAACGCAGGCAAGGGCCAGTATGGCAACGAATAGTTTTTTCATTATTAATGTGCTGTAACGCCTTAGGCGCCCCGAAAGTATCAGAAGCTGATGAAATACTCCGATATTTTTAGATTATTTGGAAAGTTTGATTTCCAACCGGGGAGTAATTAAAACCTCGGCGCAGCCCCAACCCCTCTCCAGATCTTACTTGATTTTGGGATGTTGAAACTAAGGCTTAACTCGTGCGTGCCGCCCACTTCCTGGCTATAGCTGGCGGTATTAAGATCGTATGCGTAACTGAGTTTGAAGACATCTTTTATATTAAATCCGGCTTCGAAAACTGCGTAGTTCATACTGCGGTAGTTTGCCCCAACCCAAACAATATTTAAAATAGTAAAACGTGCACCTATATCG
>CAISWS010000517.1 GCA_903889265.1 uncultured Bacteroidota bacterium | reverse complement strand
TGTTAAGCTGTTTTGGATTAAAATAACCGGATTAAAATCAAGCTCGCTGGCCTCAATTTTCTGCAATTTTTTAATCAGGCCTATTACCGGTTGTATATCATATTTTGTTCCCCTGAAACCGGTGGTGAACAAAGCCGAAATTTTTGTTTGAAGAATGGCCCGTTTAATTTCTTCCTCATCAGCTTCGCTGTCAATAAAGCAAATGTCTTTAAACAACTCTACAAAAATACCACCGGTGCCAAATACAATTACTTTTTCAAAAACAGGGTCGGTAACAACGCCAAAGAACAACTCAATGCCTTTGCACATTTGTGTTGCAATTAAGTGGTCGGTGCTGTCCAAATCAACGCCATGTGATTTGATGTTGGCAAGTATAGTTTTTTGCGCCTGTTGCAGTTCTTCCTTGTTTTTGATATCGATAACTACTCCCCCAAAGTCGCTTTTGTGTACTACTTTGGCTGATTCTATTTTTAAAGCTACCGGGTAAAAATTTACATCCACAACATCTGAGATGCCAAACAATTGATATTGGGGCGTATTGATGTTTTCTTTTTTCAACCAATCATATATTTCACTTTCGAGCATAGTCCGTTGTTTAAATTAGTGTATTACACAGGTAAAGATGGTTACTTTATGTGAAGCAAATGTAAAGTATAGGCACACTGGCATGTATTGACCAACATCATAACCGCCAACCGAATTTAATCAGCAATTATTTTTTTCAGGGCATTCACATTTATTTCATGCTTCCCTTCAAATGATATTTCAGTGAAGTGTAAAGCCTGATAAGCTTCCCTGGCCAGGATAAGTTTTGCGGGAGTGAAAAATTTATCCTCCGTACCACACACATAAAAATTATGCGTTCTTCTCAGTCCCGAAGTTTCGCTGAGTGGTATTAATTCAGGCGCCACTTCACCCGCGTATACAATGGCCCTGTCAACTCTGTTTTTTGTTTTATCAAGCCATCTTGTTAAAGTAGAAGCACCCTGCGAAAACCCGAGTGCGGTTATTTGGCCCTTAAAATCATTCAGGTTGAAATGGAGATATAGAGCTTCAAGGTAGTTGATGTAATCCTTTATTTCGTTTAACCGGTCATCGCGCGTCATCCAGGTGGCAACTGTTTCGGTGCCTTGCTTATCGCTGTAAAAACGGTTTAATGCTTCCGGGGCAATAAAAAAACTGGTGCTATTGGCCAATGGCTCAAATTCAGAAATGAAACTTTTAGCTGATTGCCTGAACCCATGAATAACTATCCAAACCTGCCGGGTATTTTCGGTTAAGTTGCCAAGGGTGTAGTAACGGGCGGTTTTGGGTACGGTAATATGATTTTCCTGTATCATGCCGTTCCATTTCTTTGTTGCGCGGTGAAAATGGTGATGGCACGTGCCGCGAACAGAATAATAAGCGGTGCAAAAGCTATATTATATGGTTGGGGATTATGCTTCCATCCAAATAGTAATACCATCATCAGCACATAAGTAAATAGAAAATAGTATTTAAGCCACCTTGGTTTATCTTTTTTAAGTAAGAATAATGCAGCTATAAGATGAGTAGGCATTAGCCATAGCATATTCAGGTTTTTGGGTAGCGAGTAATGCGTTGTAAATGCCCACAGGCAAATAAAGAAGATGCCCCAAAGCCCTGCAATAAGGAATACAAAAAAGTCGAAATTGTAATAATGTGTTTGGCGGCGGCGCCCCATAAAAAATACAAAGAACCCAAGCAACATTAAAAACGTAGTAATGTGTACTGGTTGAAGTGGCACTATAAATACCGGCAGGCCATACTGCAGCAAATTGCGCGTGTTGGTTACAAAGGGTTGCCCATCCACCGTGGCGCAGCCAAAAAGTTTGGCCAGGTAATCGGGTAAAAATGTTTGATTGCGTGGTGTTGCAGGTACTTCGCAGGGCAGGCCCAATATCAAGTCAAATCCAAAATCAACCCAGGGGCGGTCGTGCACGTATAGCCTTAGCATATCATGCATGGTTTTGTTTTGGGCAAACCCGCAGGCGGTGTCGGTTTTATATTCAAGGCGGCTGCCTAATGCTTTTTCAAAAATATCGCGCGGACGGGTGCAGCAGTTGTCCCAAAAAAAATCATAGGGATAATTACGGTTTTCAGGTAAAGCGTTATTATACAAGTAGGCAAAAACTTTTTGTTTGTCGTCGTTGGTTAGCCTAAGGTCTTGTTCAACCACCCCTCTTTTTTCCTCGATGTATTCTGCCATAAAGTCGGGAAAGTTGTCATAAGTGATGCTGTATATCATCCTTCCTTTTACAAAGTTTACGTAGAAGCCTGGTTGTTGGTCATCGAAGGTGCCGTAGTTAAAAACTACGTCAATATTCTGTTTGTAATCAATCACCCTGATACCGGTATGGCCAAAGGCAGAGTAAAGCTCTTTGCCCGGAGCGCAGGTAAGCAGCGATATTTTGGTAGAGTCGGAAAGCTCAACGGCATTTGCATTGAGGATAAAGCTAAATACCAGCAGTAGTAAAGCGATAATTTGTTTGCTCCTAATCATTGGCTAAAAGTGGATATAAATTTGAGATTCGCCAACCACATAGGAAGGCGTTGTGTGGATAAGCATGGTTTTGATTTGACCGTTCCTGCATTTTGCAGCAGGTATCTTCAATTCCTGAATGGCCTTTTTTGCTAATTTCGCAACACTCATGAAATTTCTGATACTTCGTTTTTCTTCCATTGGCGATATTGTGCTTACTACACCTGTTATCCGCTGTTTAAAAAAGAAATTTCCGGAAGCGGAAATCCATTATGCCACTAAAAAGGCGTTCCGTTCTATTGTAAGGCATAATCCATATATCAGCCAGATACATTTGCTGGAGGATTCTGTTTTTACGCTTATAAACGAATTAAAGCAGCAGAAATTTGATTATGTAATTGACCTGCACCATAACCAGCGCACCTGGCTTATTAAAACCCTGCTGGGCGTAAAATCGTTTTCGTTTAATAAGCTGAATTTTGAAAAATGGCTGATAGTAAATTTTAAAATAAATAAACTGCCTCAGCAACATATCGTAGACCGGTACCTTGAAACCTGTAAAACATTGGGTGTTGAAAACGATGGGCAGGGGCTTGATTACTTTATTCCGAAAGAAGATGAAGTAGATATATTGACTTTGCCGGAGGCCTTTCACAAAGGATATGTAAGTTGGGTAATCGGGGCTAAACAGAATACCAAACAATTTCCTGTTGTTAAAATTGTAAACGCGCTTAACGAAATTGATTTGCCGGTGGTTCTGATGGGAGGTAAAGAGGATTTGGCAAATGCGGATAAGATATTTTCATCGCTGGAAGACAGGGCTATCTTTAATGCCTGCGGTAAGTTTTCTTTAAACCAATCGGCTTCGCTGATTCGCCAGGCAAAATTGGTGGTTACCAACGATACGGGGTTGATGCATATCGCTGCAGCTTTTAAAAAACCTGTGTATTCCATTTGGGGTAATACCATTCCTGCTTTTGGTATGAGTCCTTATTTTGGGAATAATGATGCAGCGGGCAACATCTCCCGGAAGTTCGAAGTTTTAAATCTTGATTGCCGGCCTTGCTCCAAACTGGGCTATTCTTCATGCCCCAAAAGTCATTTTAAATGTATGAACCTGATAAATGAATTGGAAATTGCGAAAGCAGTAAATGCCATAGAACGCTGATTTATTATGATTTTTATGATTAATGATGATATTGGTATTTATAAGCAGTCAATAAAAGCTATATTTTATAGGCGGGGCCCAGCTCTTTAATTATCAACTCTATCATCCGTTCTTTTTTTGGGTCATAATTATCTTTCAGGTCGTACCCCCAGTGCCGGGCCATGGCCTGATAGAACCAGGCCATAAAGGGGCCTTTTATTTCCTTGATGGTTTTGTAGCAGTTGTTGCCGGTTTCGCGGTTTACCAGTTTAAAGAGCATTTCGCCCTGGCTGGTGGTAAGGTCTTTCAGTTCGTTTTCAAACTTTGCCCGCATCTCTTTTTCAAGGTCTTTCCGATAGTGGCGGTATTCTTTCCGGCTGGAGGTATCTTCTTTTTCCTGCAGCTCAACATATAGCTGTTTGGCAATCTTCACATAGGGCAAAACCTTTAATATCCGGGCCCGGGTCCGGTAATATTCCATCCATTCCTCGTTGCTTTTAAAAGTAATGATATTTACATCGGGGAAGTTAACATTGGGCACAGTGTCGCTTTTAGGTACTTCGCCAATATTATAAATAGGCTTTGCGGTGCTGTCTGTACCTGGCTCTCCAATAGCCAGCTGGGCTAACATTGCATTTTGGGCAAATGTAATTTGCACTGCACATAATAAAAGCATTACAAAACCGCACTTCATTTTCATGGCGTTCAATAATTAATCTTCTTTTGCTTTTTATTACGGCAAAGGTACAAACGATTATTTACTGTTTATAATATCTTGCAAAAGCCGCTTTTTAACCCGCTATAAAGCTTCAATGAACTCTTGTCCAGGAGCCCCTATAATTGGTGCTTACCCGGGCTGAATCAGGCCCCGAAAAAAGCTGATATGACAGCGAAATATTGTTGTGGTCAGAATTTATTGTTCCTGAACCCTGAACGTAGTTATTGGAGGTATCGGGCTTTTGGAAAGGGATTGTTAGAATATCCTCGCTTACCGAGGCATTAATAACCTGGCTAAAATGATGGCCGGCGAAAGAAGCAGATAGGGTAATATCCCCGAATACAGCTCCCTGGCTGATGGTGTCAAGGTAAGTAACCCCTCCGGGCGAATCAACTGCGGCCCAAACCCCGGTAAACTTGGTTGTAGCTAAAACATTGCACCTGCTGCCCTCATAACCCGAATTACATAATTTGGAACAAGACCCTGCAATTAACAAAAGCAGAACAGCCATACAAGTTGAAAAATATTGAATTTTAGGACTTTGCATCTGACTTAGCTGGTAAACCGAATTAGGGCTGCTAAATAATTAAAGTTACACAACTAAGTGAAATATCTGTAGTTGCGTAATTTATTAGCCGACACCGTATTGGAAAATCTGTTGACTTCTTCGACAAAAATGGAAACTATCATCCATGGATTGTATCGGAAGCCAAAAGAGGAAC
>CAISWS010000516.1 GCA_903889265.1 uncultured Bacteroidota bacterium | reverse complement strand
ATGCACGGTTTTTTTGAGCTTTTGGCATTTATCCTTGCACTTGGTTAATGCAAAAATCGCCAAAACCTTTGATTTTAATAGCCTTCGATATTAATCAGCAGACCCTAATTAGGAGAGAAATTAACCACTTAGGCACTAAGAACACTAAGTTACACTAAGATATTTTTTAAACTACTCCAAGATGACACCCAAAGGAAAAATCGCCAGGTAGCATGGCCGGATAAAATCGTTTTTTGAATATTTCTTCTATTCTAAGTGGTTCTAAGTGTCCTTAGTGCCTAAGTGGTTAATTTCCCTAAGTTAATGACATTGCTGGTAACGGGTCTTGAGAAAATCAAAGCCCTGATAACCAATATGTAATAAAAAAAATAACAAAAAAAGTGGTAACCACCCCCACCCCTTACCACCGGGCTGGCAACACGTGCTTGAGGCCATCTGTTTGCGTGAAGCATTGAGCACAACACATATCGAAAAAGCTGCGGCAGGCTTTGCCGTTACCCTGCCAGCTCCACCCCCACACTCCCCAAAATTTTCAATATATTCGCTATGCACCTCCTAAACACAGGCACATGCTTCTAAATTCCCCCTTTACTAAAGTATTTTCTACCTTTTTGTTTATTGCCGCCGGGGCATTAACAGGCTTTGCCCAGGCACCGGTGCTATATGGTATGACACCTGAAGGGGGACGCAACGGTGTTGGAACCATTTTCAGCTTTAACCTGGCCGGCAATACCGAAAAGGTATTACATAGCTTTGCGCGGCACGGTTTCGACGGCAATTCGCCCACCGGTAGCCTTGCGCTCGATAATTCTACCAATATTCTTTATGGTTTAACCTATGGCGGTGGGCAGGATAGCGTGGGGGCCATTATCAGCTATGACCCCGCCAGCAACTTCGAAAGCCTTGTATATAGCTTTACAGGCCCGCCCGATGGGGGACTGCCTATGAGCAATTTAACATGGAATGCAGGCAATGGCCTTTTTTATGGTATCACATATGGCGGTGGTGGACCGCTTTCAAACAGTGGCACAATTATCAGCTTTAACCCAACCGCACCGCTGCAAGACAGCGTGCTTTACCGTTTTGCAATTTCGCCCAACAATTCAGATGCCGCCCGCCCTTTTGGTGCGCTTACTTATAACAGTGCAACGGGCCTTTATTATGGCCTTTCGTTAGAAGGAGGGGATAATTACCTGGGCGCAATTTTTAGTTTTAATCCTGCTACCGGTTCCGAAAACCTGTTATATAGTTTTACAGCCTTTGAAGGCAACACGCCAAAAGGAGATTTGGTTTACTATCCGCCTACCGGTTTGTTCTACGGTTTAACAACAGTAGGGGGTACTTTTAACACCGGTACTATCTTCAGCTTCGACCCAACTACCCATAACGAACAGGTGGTTTACAATTTTTCCAGCTCCACAGATGCGGTACAAGCAGTTGGCAATCTGGTTTACCTGCCCGCAAGCGGTTTATTTTACGGCGTTTCAATAGCAGGCGGTATTCATAATTGGGGTACCATTTTTACATTTAACCCCGCTACCGATTCAGAAAATGTAGTATTCAGTGGCAATACAGGCACGATTGCCCGGCCTGTAGGTAATATGGTATATGATGCCGGTAACCATCTGTTTTACGGCTTGTCTTCACTTGGCGGAGCTCACAGCCAAGGAACCATCTACAGTTTTAACCCGGCAACCAATGGGGTACAAGTGCTATGGAGCTTTGGAGCCGATTCAGACGGTACCCGTCCCAACGGCTCGCTGATATTGCTGAACGGGCCAAACGCAATTAATGCAGTTAATAAACAGGATGAAAACGTAAATATTTATCCCAACCCATCATCCGGTGCATTTACAGTTACCGGTTTACAACCGGGGCAAACTGTTGAAATAAATAATTACTTAGGCCAGCAGATAAGCAGGTTTACTGCTACCGGTTTAGCCACGCAGCAGTTTGATATTTCAAGCGTGGCCAATGGTATTTACCTGCTACAGGTTATAAACGCCGATGGCAATACGGCCGGTTTTAAAAAGATGGTAAAAACCAACTAAACAACCATCATCCCGATATCCGCAAACATTTTGCGCAAAGGTTACAGGCACTTTGCGCAGAATGACATATATGACAAACGTCAGGTCACCACATGTTTGTTGTCATATACGTCACCCTCTCGCTTGCCGTATAATTGCATCAGATATTCTTTGCTATGACGTGATAAAATAGATGCAGTGTAAAGCCCGGTAATGGGGAAAATTAAATTTATTTGTACTGTGCCACTATTTATTTAAACAGGATTAGTTTAAAATATGGCAGTCCGATTCTTGGTTGGTTGAAAACTGCGACCCTGACCCCCAAGCTGTAATCTGGATTACGCGACGCGCCCCAAGCTGGGCGTGGAAATTCGCTTATCCGTACAGCTGGGATGTCGCAGTCCTTCAACCGCGGTAAGTTGGGTTTCCCGCCCTTTTTTTATTTCCGGCGGGCAACATAGGGGCCAACTCTCCCACTCCACATTTCAGGCTTGTTTTTTCTGCAATTGTTTGCGGCAGTTATTGTTATGCCCGGTATGGTTATGCATTGGTGAATTTATGTTTACTGAAGTTCAAAAAATCTTTAAACCCTATATCAGATTATGAACCACACACTACTTTTAGTTTCGGAAAGGCCGAACGTTGTAACCGGTTTGCTTGAAGAAAGCTCCCTGGCAGGATATAATACCTATACAGCCCATCATGCCAACGACGCCCTGCAAATAATGAACACCAAAAATATAGATGCTGTTATATGTGATGCAGCATTAGCCGACGTAGATGGCTACCATCTATGCTATAAAATACGCAAAAGCGATAAATTAAAAGGCACGCCTGTTATTATATGCTCAAACGGAACCGACAAAACCGAAGCCCGGATGGCCCGCGATCTGGGTGCGGATATTTTCATCAACGGCGCAGCAACCGCCCAGGTAATAGTTGACCACATAACCAGCATTTTCGACAACCCTAAACACTATACCAACCGGTTATCGCCCCAATCAATTTCTACTGAGGCAATGCTGCGCTATAACGAGCAACTGATTGCGCAACTGGAAAAACAAAACGAGGAACTACGCAAAACAAAATCCGAAAACGAGCGGATGATTCAGATATTAAATGAGGCACAACAAATTGCACACATAGGGAGCTTTGAACTAAACCTGGAAACTTACGAATCGAACTGGTCTATAGAGCAATACAAAATATTAGGCACCACACCCGAAGAAACAACCCCATCACTAAACTCGTTTCTCGCATTTATACACCCCGATGACCGGGAAAGGATAAAAACAGCCATAGAGGTTTCGTTTGCCAACAACAGCCCACACGAATTCCGTTGCCGCCTGCTGCGCAAAGATGGCAGTGCGCGGCTAATTTATTGCTATACCGGATATACTTTTAATGAAGAAGGAAAAGCCATACGCACCTACGGTATTACGCACGATATAACCGAAAAAGCCGTAGCCGAACAACAGGTAACAGAACTAAACGCCAACCTGGAAGAACGCGTTAACGAACGGACCGAAGCACTGGTAGACGCCAACCAGCAACTTGAATCGTTTGCCTATTCAGTTTCGCACGACCTGCGAGCCCCACTACGAAGTATTTACGCTTTTTCGCAACTGTTGCACAAAAAGCATGGCTACCAACTGGACGAAAACGGTAATGAGTTGCTGCAGTTTATATGCAACAGCGCCGCCAAAATGCAAGAACTTATAGGCGACCTTTTAGCCTTCTCCCGGGTAGATAAAAACGCCCTTGACCTTACGGATATTGGCATGAATGAATTAGTAACAGGCACCTGGAAATCACTAACCGCCACCATAGAAAATGTACCGGCATTTAAAATTAACCAGCTTCCGTTTATGAGGGCTGATAAACCTTTAATAACACAAGTGCTGGTCAATTTTTTAACCAACGCCATAAAATACTCATCTCACAACTCACAGCCGATGGTTGAAGTAGGTACAGTTACAGATAGCAAAGTGCCCACCATTTACATAAAAGATAACGGCGTTGGCTTTAGTATGCTGCACTACGATAAATTATTCACCGTATTTCAGCGCCTGCATACCAGCAATGAGTTTGAAGGCACCGGTGTTGGCCTGGCCATCGTTAAACGCATTCTTGATAAACACAACGGCAAAGTCTGGGCCGTAAGCGAACCAGGCCAAGGGGCAACTTTCTATTTTTCATTGCCGTGGCAGAGGCTACAATAAAGGTCCCCCAAAGTGCACAAAACGGAAAAATAAAATACTGCAACCAATACCAAAGTCATTTGCGGTTCTTTGCGTAAAATCTTTGCGCACTTTGCGTTAACCTGTATTGGCATTACAACTCCATGTCGTTTTTTATCGCAGTTATAATTTCCTGATTAATTTCCTTAACTTACAATTAAATAGCCGGTCTTATGAAAGTCCGTTATTTAATACTGCTCGTAATTATCATGCTGTTTCTGCTGCCCGGCAGGTTAAAAGCAGTAAGCAGCGGAGATGTGCTCGGCCAGGTATTGGACATTGATACCCGGCAACCCGTCCCCTTTGCTACCGTTATTTTCGAAAACTACTACGATAAAGTTACCGTTACCGCCAACGAACACGGCTATTACTACGGCCTGCACATACCCGAAGGCCGTTACCAGATGCGGGTTGAATACAACCAGCACATTTTTGTAATGAACCGCGTAAAAGTGTTCGACAGCTATTCATCCGAGGTAAACTTTTTTGTTAGTTGCAGCGATACCCTGCCACAAATTGTGCTTGAAAAAACACCCACCCCCGTTATAAACCCTTTTGAACCGCACGATATACTGGTTACCCAAAACGGGTTCGGCAACGCCTCCATGTCGTTCAGCGATCTTTTAATGGCCCAGCCCGCAGTTGATATATTCCAGGGCCGCCTCTACGTAAAAGGCGCCCCCGTAAAAATTTATGTGGACGGAACCGCGGTAATGGTGCCCGCGCAGTTTAGTAAGTAAATGAACATGTGCTAATGATTCTTATTGCACTCAATCTTCATTCTGCCTGCAAGTTCTGTATAAACTTTGTGCCCCATCACTCTGTAGCCAAGCGTTTTAAAATGGCCGTCGTTAGGCCAGTAATAATCGGTGTAGTTATTCTTTGTTAGCCCGGCGCTATCTAAAAAGTAGGGCAGCATATCCAACGGCTTTACAATGACCAGCTTGCTTTTTAAAGTATCCATATATCCATTATATACTCCTTTGGTGGCATCATAACTCAACGGGTGGATTACTACCAGCATTTCAACTCCTCTTTGGTTCAATTCACTTTGTGCGTTAATCAGCACATCACGTATTTTTTGCGCAGAAGTAATGTTTAACTGCTTGCTCTCAGATACCGGATGCAGGGTCCAGTCGTACTTCAAAATATCAAGCACCAGGTACCGGACAATATAAAGCGAACCATACAAAGGCTCCCACACCCTCGGGTTAGCATACGCTACTTTATTGCCCGGTTTAAAACGCTCCATCCCTCCCCGTATCAATACCTCCGGAAGGTCGGTGCCGTTCACGCAAAAAATAACCGCTTTCCAGTTTACATCCCAAAGCTTTCCCCGAAGCAAATGATAATTATAAACCGGGTCACATCCCGACACACCTGCATTATAAACCAGGTAAGAATCCCTGCTGCACGTATTCAGGGCCCTTTCAAGCTCTCTGGGCCAGGTAGAATCAGCAACGGTGCCCACTCCTTCCGTAAAAGAATCACCCAGGCACAATATCTTTTTAGTGCCCGTATCTTTTAAGTTTACCTCACGCTCAGCCAGGCCCATGCTGTTAAACCTCCGACTATAAAAAAAATCCCCCCTTGAAACATGCGTGGTATCGTTAGGTTCATATACATGCCAGAAGGCATTCTTCATCCCAGGATCGTAAAGCGATAAATAAGCGCTCTGGCCTATCGTTTCCAGATAGGTTGGGTTCATTTTCAGCAATCTTAATATCCCCTCAAAAACAATCAGCGCAATTAAAACAGAAAAAAACGCTGCACCGATAGCATCAGGTATCTTTCCAGTGATAACCCCAACGGATTTCAATGCACTTACAAGAAAGAAACTAATAAAAAAAGGGAAAGCCAATATCCCGCAAGCCGTGAGGTACCAACAATTGTGAACGGATAGTGCATAATAATCAAGCAACCCGATAATTGTAAGGGCAATAAATATTACAGCGGTCCTCATCAAGGCTAAATTATCCTTTAATTTAGAGAATCTGTCGAAAAAGCCTTTATAAGCCGGTTAGCAAGACTCAGGAGCAGGACTCTAATCAACCGGGCCCAATATTCTGTCGCTTAAAATTTGCTACTTTTAATAAACATAAATGAAATCACCGGTAAGCACAAAGGTAGTTATTGATGGAAATATTATTTTATTCTCACTAAAGCATCAACCCAGATAACAACTTAAAAACAAACACGTGAAATTGCAGACTATTCAAAATAAGATTTACGAACTTAGGGGGCAAAGAGTAATGTTTGACTTTGACCTTGCTGAATTGTATGAAGTTGGAACAAAAGTTCTAAACCAGGCCGTAAAAAGAAATATTAAACGATTCCCTAAAGATTTCATGTTTCAACTCACCGCGGAAGAGTGGAAGACCATGCGGTCACAAATTGAAACCGCATCAACGCAAAGCGCTTCCGTGCGGTCACAAAATGTGACCGCATCCCAAAGGAAGAGGAATATCACATCAATCCCCTATGCCTTTACAGAACAAGGTTTAGCCATGCTCAGCGGAATATTAAATTCAGATAAAGCTATAAATGTAAATATTGCCATTATGAGGGCCTTTGTTTTTTTAAGACAATACGCGCTAACTCATAAAGAACTGACGAAAAGAATGAAAGAAATTGAAACCAAGTACGATAAGCAGTTCAGTGATGTATATGAAGCAATAAACTATCTGTTGGAAAAAGATAAAGAAGAAACCGAACATAAAGAACGAAAGAGAATTGGCTTTAAATAGCACAATAGTGTTAATCATTCAAGCGTAAAATGAATTTAAAAGAGTCTGCCAGAATTATTTATTCAAGGATACTAGCCCGAAACAACAAACTGCTTAACCAGTCGCAAGTGTTTTGTATGTCACCTTGGATACAACTGCACGCGCAAACCAACGGAAAGATGGCGCCTTGTTGCATGGCCTCTATGAACGAAGGGAACGAAATAGGCGACCTGAAAGAAAACCCAAAACTGGAAGCTGCATGGAATTCGGAAAACATGAAACAGTTGCGGATGGACATGTTACAGGGCAGGCAAAACTCGCTCTGCACAAATTGCTATAAATACGAGGAACTGGGCCGTGTTAGTGAGCGGATGCAGTACAACAGGTTTTATCAGCAATATTTCAGCCGCGTAAAAGATACAAAACCCGATGGAAGCCTGGCTGATGTTAATGTGCCGATTATTGATATCCGTTTTTCAAACAAATGCAATTATAAGTGCCGTATTTGCAGCAGCGAGTATAGTACCTTATGGTACGATGAGGAAGAAAAACTAGGCAAGGTGTTATACGATGGACATACCAAAGAGATGAAGCCCGCAATTGATGATGCAGCATTTTGGGAATCATACAAAAAAATGCTGGCGCATGTAAAGCGACTGCATTTTGCCGGAGGCGAGCCCCTGTTTATGGATGAACACTACGCCAGTTTACAGCACCTGATAGACACTGGCAACAAAGATGTAATACTCACTTACAACACCAACTTTTCAACCCTGCGCTATAAAAAGTATAATGTTATTGACCTCTGGAAACAATTTAAGCAGGTAATAATATGGGCCAGCCTGGACGGCATGTTTCAAAAAGGCGACTACCAGCGCAAAGGGCAGAAATGGGAAAAAATTGAAGAGAATATCCGCGAGGTGCAGCACAAATGCTCCAACGTTCTGTTTGGGGTAAACGTAACGGTAAGCATCTTTAACGTCCTTGATATACCCGCTTTCTACCAATATATGGTTGATAACAAACTGGTGCAACCAGACCGCATAAATCTGTATTTACTTTTTTACCCGCATCAGTTTAACATCGGCAACTTAACCCCAGCCCTTAAATCCAAAGCCCGGCAACAATTTCAACACTTTGAAAAAAATTATCTAAGCACCCTACCGGACAAAGATACAGCCAACATCCGCGACCATATAAAAGCCGTAATAACACAAATGAATAGCGGCGAAGGCGATAAAATCAACGAATTCCGCGAAAGCATCAACGAGGTAGACGCCATCAGGCAAGAAAATTTCATTTCCGTTTATCCGGAGCTGGGGGAAATGATGGAGTAAATATTTCAGGGTAATTTCTCCTTAACCCCGCGTAAACGCCCTGGGCCATAATAGCATATCCTGCTCCCTGATGATGCCCATCCTTTGGCCACCAATATTTTGCAGAGTTGCCTGAATTTATGTGCGCTGAATCTCTGTAATAAGGCAATAAATCAACCCGCTTAAAACAGGATATTGTGTCAGCCATCTTTTCAAAAAAAGAATAATCATAACTGTATTGATTAGCATCTACTTCACGATGTTCCGGCTTTTTTACCAATAACACTTTTGCATGGTTCTTGCGCGCAACTTCCGCTATAGCCATAAATGTTTGGTTCCACTTAGGCTCTAACTCCTTTAACCTTTTAATCTTCTGCTAATCACTAAGAAAAAAATTTGCGTAATTAACGTCAAATAAAGAAACCGCAAACAGCCTGTAAACATAACTGACTCCATATATCCATTCCCACCAGGGTCCGTCAAAACCTTTATAATATCCGTTTTTAAAACGCTCCAGGCCTCCTTTGGTTAAAAAATCAGTCGTAAGATCACCACAATCATAAGCGATTACGACAACATCCGGATGAAGCTTGCTTCCTATATCTTTAAATTGCTTCCAGTAAAACGCAGGGTCATTACCGCAAATACCAAAGTTTTGAACTGTTATTTGCGTTTGTCCATCTCTTTTAAGCAAGCCCCGCAAAATCGCCGGATAACTGGAGTCTGCCGGCGCACCATCCCCCTCCGTAAATGAATCTCCATAGGTTTGAACCAGAATTGCACCAGTATCTTTTTTTTCAAAAAAATCCACATCGCTAAATCCGAGATTATTATGATGGCGTGGGTATTTGAATTCCTGTGACTGAAGAAATGTAATAGTTCCAGGCCCATAAATTCTATTCACATTAGTATCATGCGAAATGTAAGACGATACATATTTACAATTACGGTTTTCGACATAAGCTTTATTTACACCAGCGCTTCTTAAAAAAAATTCGGAAAAGACCAAAACAATGTAGCCCGAAAAAAACAGCAGCATTAATTTATTTTGTACTTTATTTCTTTGTTTGAAAAACCAAAATATAAGCTGCATTATGCCGAGAAGAATAGTAAATAAACTAGAATAAAAGAGAATACAGTTCAACCAATTTAACGAGGCAAAAGATTTATTAAAATAATAACTTATAATTAATAATCCACCAATTCCTGCTAAGAGCTGAAAAAAAAGATATATCCGAATAAATATTCTATGCATCACGATTGACATCACTTATAAAATCAAAAGAACTCTAAAAATTCGATTAGCAAATATACCATGTCATCCGGGCTATGCAATTCCCTCTTTATTGGTGGCCTCAGAAGTCCTCTGATTTTGAGACTTACTGTTTTTAAGAAGGCCCATTACCTCTAATGATAGCCGTGCCGCTTTTAAATCGCCATCCATGGCAAGTTACATTAGCTTTGCCAGCACCTTTGACGACATAAATTTAAATTGCTCCAACTCTTCAATAACCAAATCCTGCTGTGCAAAATCCTTAATATGTTTATGTACCCTTTGCCGGCTTAAATCGGTTTCATCGGCTATTTCCGCTTTGGATGGCACTTGTTCATTTTGCCTAATTAGTTTGGCAATAGCTTTGGTTATAGCAGCATGGTTTTTCTCCCAAGTCTGGTTTTTATCAAAGACAGTTAAATCCAGTTTATTATCCACACTTGTTACAGTTATTTTGGCGACCATATTATGTTCCGTTGAAAGTGCAAACTATTGGTAAACTTTTTGAAGTTTGTATCAGGTAAGTTAACCATTGCCGGTAGTTAAATACGTAGATTAAGTTCATCGCGCAGATAATTCTTTTGAAAATCCACTAATTTAACGGCAAACTGATGGTCGATTTTGTCAATGTACTCCGTTAACCTGATAAAAATAGACATGGTCGCTCCCGGGTCAATTGTTACTTCTAATACTTTAATTTCGCTAGCCTGTTCCTTTAGCTTTTTTGTTTCAGGCAGGGTAAGTAATCTATCGGCGGGATTGGCTTTTTGTAGAATAGCCTCCGATTGCAGATAGCATTCATTTATCAGATTGCCAGCCGAATGGAAGACTTCAGTTTCCTTTGAAATTAGCGACATATATATGTGTTTTGAAGATACCGGATAATATCACAATTTAACTAAGGTATAACTGGAATATGTAACAAACTTCAAACACTTTGTGCAATATTCGTATCAATTGTGTTCAAAAAATGGACAATCTGTATCCCCGAAACACATGAAAACTAAAGAGCCCGCTACTACGCAATCAATTTACGCAGTAAAATCATCTGTAAGGGGATAAAACAAATCAAAACTGCCATCCTTTACATAGATGTTTGCATCAAGCCTCTCCACCCTGTCAGAAGATTTAGAGTGGCCCGCTCTACAGATTCACCACCGTACTCTGCCAAACATTGCTCTGCGTGTGCACCACAATATATTACATGCCCTCTGCAAAACTTCTCATATCTAAGGATATTGTACCGCCGCCGGTGGTGGTGCTGTAAAGCTGCCTGCCCAGGTTATCTGTAACGGTTATTTGGGTCTCGGTTATCGGGTTATTAAATATTATGCTTAGCGGGCCGGTGGTGGGGTATAGGGCTATGGTTAAGGCTGGAGTGGCACTAGTACTATCATCCACTAACAGTGCCTTAGTTACACCACCGGGAACAGTCGGGGGCAATCTGTAGTTACAATGCGCTGAATACGATTACCACCATTATCATAAGAATAATTTAGGCCGCAATATTCTGCTTGAGCAGATGAGTTTTGTATTGAAACTATTGTGGCAAAAAAATTGCGACTAGGTATTTCATAAGTTGGAATTTTAAATTAAGTATTTCCGATTAAGCCAATT
>CAISWS010000515.1 GCA_903889265.1 uncultured Bacteroidota bacterium | reverse complement strand
TCTGACTGGACTTACGTAAACGAGGATGAATTTCGTAGCATCGCCGCCTGGATATCACTGGTTGATACCGACGAAAAAAACGGGTGTCTGGGTGTTATTGAGGGTTCACATAAGGTTATCAGTAAAATAAGGGGTCCGCGTATACAGTTAAGCGGATATGTTCACGACAAAGAGTGGGTAAAAAAATTTGGTAAACTTTTGCCGGTTAAGGCAGGCCACGCCATCATATTCGACCATGCATTAATGCATTATTCACCGGCCAATAATACAAGTCAAACGCGGCCAGCGCTCAATCTTTCTATGGTTCCGGCCGATGCTGGTGTTATGCATTATTGCATTCCGGAGGGCAGTAGTGAGATAGAAATGTACCGGGTAGATAACAGCGAATTTTTCCTGAATTACAGCAATTTTCAAAAACCCGGAACCAACTCACTTATCCGCACCCTGCCTGCAAATACCGTTGCCCTGGTGGATGAAAAAATGGAAAAATTTACGCCTTTTAAAAAGAAAAATCTTTTAGAGCGTATTTTTGGTTAATTCGCGTTCAAATAAAACCTGAACTGCGTGGAACCCGTTTTTCAGAAGGTTAAAAAGGTCCTTCATCGGTGCAATGGAACAAAAGATCAAAGTAATAAATGCAAAACACACCCTCCCCTCGGCATACCTGTTAAAGGTGTGGCGCTTTCGCTCACTGGCTTTCACCTTTGCCTGGCAGGAACTTAAAGTACAATACACTCAAACTATTTTTGGTGCCCTCTGGGCCTTTTTACGCCCACTGATGATACTGCTTATTTTTACGTTTATTTTCGATACCCTGTTACCTATTAACGGATTAAAATACCCTTACCCCTTATTTGCGTTTTCCGGCCTCATAGCCTGGAACTATTTCAGTTTTATAGTCAATAACGGAGGTACCGCCATTGCAAGCAATCAGCAACTTATCCGTAAAATATATTTCCCAAAAATTATTCTGGTTATATCAAAAGTGCTGGTAGGCAGTATCGAGTTTGCCGTGTCCGTGTTTTTAATGCTTTGCATGATATTGATATTGCGGTTTCCAATAAGCGCTAATCTGGTATGGCTGCCGGTGTTTTTGCTAATGAATATAATTACCGGCTTTACAGTGGCCATTTGGTTAAATGCATTAAGCATAAAATTCCGCGACCTGAACCATTTTATGCCTCAGCTGATTGGCTTTTTAATTTGGCTAACTCCCGTTTTTTATCCCATAACCAAAGTTCCTCCAACTGTTGCATTTCTGTTTCTTTTTAATCCGCTGGTAGGTATTGTTCAGGGATACCGCTTTGCTATTTTAGGCGATGTTTTTCCAGCACCTCAATACCTGTATAGCTTTGGGGTGGTAGTTCTGTTTCTGATATTTGGTTTGCTGCTTTTTATCAGGGGAGAAGACGAAATGCCTGATTATCTTTGAATTTATTTAGCAGCCAGGTTGGGCTTATATAACAACCTGCTTTGTTTAAACCTGATAGCTAATGTTAACCGCCATATTCCGCGACCCTGAGTTACAGGCCCGATTTGAAAGCGAGGGGTACGTAGTATTTGATTTTATAAGCCCGGAACAGGCTGCGCTGCTAGCTGAAAAATATTATCAGTTACAACGTGAAATACCCGTTGGATTTTCTTCAACTGCCGAAAACCCCGATTTAGATTTTAAAACCGCCATCAGGGACCATGCCGAGCAGGTAATTAATACCAGCATGGACAAGGTATTTCAGCATTATAAAAAGCTGGGTATCTCTTTTCTGTGTAAAGCCCCCGGTAAAGAAGGAAAAGTACCCGTGCACCGCGACTGGATGGTGGTGGACGAAACCAAATATTTTTCAGGAACCATCTGGATACCTACTACAGATGTTACAGATGCCAATGGCGCCCTCAGGATTTGGCCCGGTAGTCATAAATTTTTCAACCAGCTCCGCAGTTCATCCATACCGGTAGCATACCAGCCTTACGAAGATGAGATATGGGACCAGATGACCGTAGTACCCATGAAAACCGGCCAGGCATTTTTGCTAAACCATGCTGTAATACACGCCTCCTCACCTAATGTTACTGATAAGGAACGCCTGATATTAGTTTGCGGTATAGTGCCCGATGAAGCAAAATTAAGTTACTACCATGGTACCGGCAGAGGTACTGTTGAAAAATTCGATATGCCCGATGACATGTTTATCAGGCATTCCGAAATCGGCGGGCGGCCAACTATAGGGGTTGTGGCAGATGAGTTTGAATACTATGTAGAACCCGAGAACCGGTTGAGGGTTCAACAACTTCTTACCTCCTCAAAGTTAGTGCGTACTTCTAAGCCATTATTCACCGAAGAAAATTTGCAGCGTGATTTTGCCGTAAAGGGATATTTGAAACTACCGGTGTTGAGTTTATCAGAATCCGCCGGTTTTAAAGCCAGGCTACAAGGATTACCCGAAGGAATTTTGCCACCCGATATAACAAACCAGCTAGCAGCAATTTTAACAAGCCATTTACCGACAGCAGATGGCCAGTTAAAGGTGATTGATGCAAGACTGCAGATTAAAAACAAGAATGAAACCACGCTTGAATCCCTTCAGCAGCAAACAAGCTGCGCTGAAAACGAAGACGAGTACGCCACTGCTACCTGCCTGATAGCTTTGAATGATGTAAAGATTGAAAACGGCGCTCTGGGTTTTATTGATGGCAGCCATCTTTTTTTAGATAATAAACGTCCATCACCTCAGCCGCTGGCATCGTATAAATTCAGCGGAAACGGGCTCGATATTTTACCATATCTGCAAACCGTTGAGCTTAAAGCGGGTGAGGCTGTTGTAACGGATGACCGGTTGTTTGGCTGTTTGCTGCCTAACACCAGCTTAAACGATGTCACCTTCATTAAATTAAGGCTGGTGCATCCCAAGTCCCGGCTATGCCATTATTATCTGAATCCCGACGGGCAAAAAAACTCCATCCTGAAATACCTGGTGGATGATGCCTTTTTCAAAAAATACGACAATAAAACTTTAAACGCTTTGTACGAAAAAGGGAGTAAAATTCAGGGCTATGATGTTGCAGATACAATCCTGTATAAGTACCCCGAATTTACCACAGATGAATTGATTCAGTTAATTAAAGCTGGCGGCGGCAAAATAAATAAACCCCTTGCTGCAGCGTTAATGAAAATCAGTGTTTATCGTAATTACGTTTTAGAAAAAGAAGGCAAAGCCTTACCGGTCTCCGCCAGGGAAACCATTACAGATAAAAATTTCTGGAGCACCTATTCCCCGCTAAATATTATGCGCGAAATTAAGCGCCGGGTGCTCGGATAAATGATAGTTTAAACCTCCGGCAGTATCACAAAACCACGGGCAATATCAATAAGGTGCTTATATTGTTCAGCAATTTAAACCCGGATTTAATCGTATGCGCGGCAGCAGGTTTCAGAAATTCATATTTTGGCTCATCCTCGTTTTTATAGTTATTGCTATTTGCGAAGGGGCCGGCTACCTAGCTATGAAATACAACAGCCGGGGTATGGATTTTCTTTCCAACAGAACTTATTTCCGGATTCGCGACATGTTAATGGACAATAAAAATCCCGAGACTTTCCCCAAATATTTGTCGCAACCTTATCTGGCATATATTCCATTCCCCGGCTATACAAAAAACGGAGAGCAGCAACACAACTTGTCCGGTTACCGGGGCAAGGCCGTACCGCTTACAAAAGATGGAAATTACCGCATTTTATGCATGGGTGGCTCAACCACCTACGGATTTAAATTAGACCGGTTTGAAGAGGCATATCCTGCGCAGTTAGATTCGCTGCTCAACCTTTATTTCGCCGGAGATGCGGCCTTTAAAAGCAAATACAAGGGTATCGAAGTAATGAACGCGGGCCTTGAAGCCGGTGCATCTGCCGAAGAGCTGGCGCAGTATATTTTCAAATACCACTACTACAAACCTGACTTGGTAATTCTGCAAACCGGGCTGAATGACGCGCTGATTGACCCTCAGGATACCTCCTACCAGCCAGACTATACTCACTACCGGCGCATGGATTTTAATCTTAAACCGCTGCCCAGGCAATCGGCATATTTAATGCACTCCTATTTTTTCAGCTATATAATTATCAGCCTGTTTTACACTGATGCAGCCAACCCCTTTTACTATTTCGAGCAGGATGGTACTGCCAAATATGCAAGGTGGAACACCCTGAATGAAGATAGTCTTATAAAACATGGTAATTATGAGTATTACGCATTTCCGCACAATCTTAAATCCCTGATAAGCCAGATAAAAATGGATAGCGCACAAATACTCCTGGTGCCATCAGTGTTAAACCCCTTTGATAAAATGGTAAAGGAGAATGAAGGTTATCGTAACCGGATTGCACTTTACAATTCAATGTTAAGAGAAATAGCAAATAATGGCACCGGCGTTTACGTTGATTTTACAGCCGATTCAATTGATTATGCAAGGTATGGTATGGATGACTGCCATTTAACGGCTAAAGGTGAGCAACTGAAAGCCCGGCTAATATCTCATAAAGCCATTCAGTTAATTAAACAGGAATTGGTGCAATAATTATTTGTCAGGGTTTTGCTCAAAAAACGAAACCGGGATAGTTTTAACAAATAAGTCTACCCCTCTTCTGTTCCAATGCGAATCGTTGTATAAATGAAACTCCCCATCCCTGTATCTCGGAATAGAGTCCATCATCGCAAACCCATCGAAAAAAGAGCCCCGATAGTTTTTTGCCAGAAACCTCAGCTGCCTGTTGAAGATATTATGGTGATAAGCAGCTGTGTCAGCCTCAGCAATGTTGAAAGATGGAATGCTGATTAAGTAAATCTCCTTTTTATTCGATACACAATAATCTAATATCTCTTTTGTTAAGCCCGCCCTTTTCCCATAATAAAAATCAAAGTTTTTCCAATCCTTAACCTCCTCATCCTTTATTGCAGGAGGAATGGTTTTAAGAATGTACTTTGCTTTCATTGCATTATACTCCCGTATAAAACTGACTGCCTCAGTAATCAGTTTTACAAAATAAAGGTGCAGAGGCTCAATTTTAAAGGCTCTGGCAGTACCTTTTTCATGCATAGCCAGCAATTTATAATGCTCTAACTTTTCAGTATTATAAATGCTTGATTCATAATAAAGGCCGGCCAGGTAATTCTTTTCAAAATCACTTTCGCTTTTGGGTAAAGATTCAACAAACCCCATGCACGAATGGTCGGAGCCGGAATGCTTGATGGCAAATGGCCGGGCCATATCCGATGAATAATAATCAAGGTCGCCAAAATTGGCTATTACAATCCCATCAAACTCATAATTGGGCACTATTTCTTTAAAAAACATATTGTGCCAGGCGCTAATGCCTATTGCCTCCAACCCAAAATTGAAAAGTTCAATTGGCTTTGATGCGGCGGATAGTTTCATATTTAACACATCTACCCAGGTAGTGTCGGTAATTTCACCGGCTGAAAAAGAATCGCCAAGCACCATCAGGCGTTTCTTGGTTTTATCTGCTTTTTTAAAAGGGAAGTCGTAAATTGAACAGTATCCCCGGTTGTTGATGGGCATAATATGATCGTAAACCAATTGCCCTTCCTCAACTTTCGCAACACGCGGCCTGCCTGGAATATACTTATACCCCGATATGGAATCAAATTTTACATAAGGCCTGTCTGAAGCACCAAAATAATCACCGTTTATCGAATAAAAGTCAGGTCGTATTATTTCAGTGCAAATCAGCAGGTAAGTAATTATTTCAAGCAAAAAATAAAGGCTGTACACACTGGATAAAAGTAACATCAGGTTTTTTGCTTTTATCTTTATCAGCAGAATGTGAACCAAAACCAGTAGTAATCCAATAACAGCGACAACTAACAAAGATGCCTTCTCCTTTAAAAAATAACAGATTATTGAAGTAAGAGTAAGGGAGAGCACTATAAAAACTAACAAACCGGCTTTTCTGATATTCATCGCTGAAAGATACCTAAATGTTGCAAAAATTATCGTAAAACAGGCTTTGATAGATTTCGGCAATCGGTTAAAACCAGTGCCAAGTTGAATCGTTGATTTGTTAACCGAGTCGTCTTTTTGCATCGGTCCGGGGCATTTTTAAAACATTTATATTTAGCCGCTTTATAACACTACATCTTAGTCGAAACTCTATGAAGAAATCTGCGGGGCTGTTTGCAAATAGTTTTTTCTTATCGCTTTTGCTGTTTATTGTAACACGCGTGCTGTGGGGTTTCTATTTCGAAGAATACGAAGCCCTGTTTGATGCCTTTTACAGCGGCAAATTCAGTCCGGGCACACCCTTTTATTCCTGGTATTATATGGGCAACATAGGCATCTCCTACCTATATGCCGAATTATATCAACTGGCCGGTGGGATTGAATGGATGTCGTGGATATTATATTTCTATATGCTGATAGCCTGCAGCCTGACCTTGTTTCTGATAAAACGCTTATTGCAAACCCGGTTGTCAACCTTTTCCATTCTTATCCTTCAAATATTCGTTTTCGCTTTCGTTTTCTCCGATAACCTGATACATTTTCACTACACCAGGGTTTCTTATTTTTTATGCGGAAGCAGCCTGCTTGCCTTAATTTTTCTTTTTCCTGACGGTAGCTCTGTTAAAAGAAAGCCGTTTATATTCTTCCTTTTAAACGGCCTTTTTGTATTGGGTACCTTTACCCGTTTAGAGCCGGCCATGGCAGTTATAGGCCTGCTATTTGTTTTTGGAGTCTATTATTGCTCCGGATTAATTCAGCTAACCAGGCTGTTCGCGTTTCCCGCGTTGGTAGTAGCCCTTGTTTTGGGTGGCATCATTTACGACACACATCATACTAAGGATTTTTACAAACAGGTAGAACCTGATATCGAAACGCAGATAACCGTGCGTGAAAATTATGTTCCGTTAAGCGCTATGAAAACGCAATCCGATTCGCTTAAATATCTGGCAGCTATAAATATGATATGGGGCGACCCAAAAATAGTTACACCGTCTTTTATGCGCTCGTTGCTAACTAAAGATTCGGCGTTCTTTCGCGATAAGCGGCAATGGGCACGGGTTGAAAACTCTTTACACGAACTGTTGGTGGAATATTGGTACCTGGCAGTTTTTAACATCCTGATAGCCATATTGTTCTTTATACAAAGTTACTCTTCCGTCCCGCAGTACTCAAAGCTGCTGTTTATTCTTTTTCAGCTCTCCATCTGGGTGTTATTTGCCACTCAAACTTATTATGTAAAAATTAATGAACGCTCGTTCTTTCCGCTACTTGGTTTGTTTTCTTTTATCAACTTAATGCTTGTGTTTATGCGGCTATCGCAGAGCAGTGCGGCTATGAGGGTTTCTGTAATCCTTGTGTGTATGTTTGGCCTCGTATTCCAGTTACGGGCAAATACTATTGAAAACAATATCCTATGTAAAGAACGCGAAGATTACCGGTACAATTTAAACGTTCTGCATAATTTAACCGGCGATAATATTATAGCGCTGAACTCCTCGTCATTCGGTTTCTTTACTATTAGCAATGAGCCGTTTAAGCCCTTCGATTTCTCCGCTTTTCCCAAGGTTTATCTCAATGAAGTTCAGGTGTTGTCTACCGTTCATACTTATCATGAATACCTGGAGAAGGAATGTAGTTGCAATGTAGATACACTGACTAATTTTTATCGCTTTTTGCAGGCTTCAGACAAAAAGGTTTATTTCTTATCAGTAGAGGACCACATGGACCTTACCCGGAAATACCTGCTGGGCATGCATAACTATAACCTGGATTTAAAGGAGGTAAAGGTTCCAGGATTCCGCCCTGTATACGACCACGAAAAGGCCTATATCATTGAGCTTAAAGTGTATACTTTCAATAAGTAGCGCATTTTAAAAACCCCTTTAGCAAATGCACTATCCTATAAACCTGTAGTGCAATATTTCCCCGAGCGTTCTTACAACGGCTGAAAACTTTGAGGCAGTAGCTATGCCTGTTAATCTTTCGGTTTGTTCAACTTCAAATTCAACAAATGTAAAACCAGCATTGCGGGCTTTTATCAGTATTTCCGAAAGCATAAAAATACCATCGTATTCAATTTTAATTTTTCCTTCATCAAAAATTTTGCGGTTATACATGTGTATCCAGTTATAATCCCGCAGGCGCATATTAAACAGGGCAGATATCAGGAAATGAAATACGTAAGAATTAATGTGCCGCATCAGCGAATATCCTACCTTTTCCTTCCTGTAGCTTACCATCACATCAGCATCATATGCATGCCTGCTAAAAATATCCCATAAATCGGTGGTTAGCGGACTATCTGCTGGCACGCAAAAAATAAGTTCTTTGGAGGCCATTTCTATTCCTGTTCTTATAGCCCCCCCAAAGCCCTGGTTAACTGCTTTATGGCACACTATGCCCTGGGGTTTATCTTTAAAGTAATCGTTTATTATAGCGCCGGTCTGGTCGGTGCTGCCATCATTTACCACTATCACCTCAAAATCGGTGCCTGCGGTTTGTAAAATAGTATAAGCGGCGTCTAATGCATTTTTAATAATTGCCTCTTCGTTATATGCGGGCACTATAACGGACACTGAAATGGGCTTCATCTTATATCGCAATTTTAGCCCCTTTATTATGAATTGAGGATTGTATGGCTTCAAGAGTCGTTACTACACTGGTTGCGTGTTTTGCATTGGTAACGGGCACCAAATCCTTATTCTTAATGCAGTTTACAAAATGGTTAAATTCCTCTATTAAAGGTTCGGGATGCAGCAGGTTCGGTATAATAACCTCCCCGTCTTTTGTGGATAGCTGAAAACTTCCAAAGTCGCCCGAAGAAACCTGGTAATCCTTTCCGGCCTCAATAATTTTTAATTTTTCAGTGGTAGAAACATCATCAAAAAGCAACATTTTTTTTGACCCCACCACTTTAACTATGCGTTGTTTAATGGGATCTATCCACGATACATTGATGTTTGCAAATACCTGGTTAGCAAACTCCAGTTGAATAAAAGCAACATCTTCTATGCCTGGTTGCACAAAACACGCCCCGTTGGCAATAACCGATATGGGTTGCGCACCCATTAATGAGGCGGCGATAGAAACATCGTGCGATGCCAGGTCAAAAACCACATTTACATCTTTTCTTATAGGCCCCAGGCCCATCCGGGCAAATTGCATATAAAGCACATCGCCAATGTCATGCGCTGCAATCAGCTTCTTCATGTGTAATACAACTGCATTATATTCAAACACATGGCCAACCATCAGTTTTTTCCCGGCCCTGTTAGCAATCCTATCCAGTTCTTCGCAATGCGCGCTCGTATTTGCAAGTGGCTTTTCGCAGAGCACATGTTTGCCCGCAAGCAATAGTTTTTTAGTGATTTCGAAATGTGACTGAACCGGCGTACAAACTATAACGGCCTCAATTTTATCGTCATTAATAATGTCTTCTATATTTTCAGAAAACAAAACCCTTTCGTTTCGTTCTGCAAACTGACTCAATCTGCCGGCATCGGTATCGCAAACCCTGCTCAGTTTTGCCGACCGTGAATTTTGAATAATGCGGATAAAGTTAGGGCCCCAGTAGCCACATCCTATTAAACCAAAATTCACTTTGCTTTGCATGGTGGAGAAAATTCATTGTAACCTGTTACCAACATAGTTGCTTACAACCGGTTTGATATAATCGTAGGCAAATTATTCAAATTGACCGGATTCACAAAGCACCTGCTATTGTGGGGTAAAGGTATAACCTGTTACTACCCTTAAAGTTGCTGCCAGGAAAAAATATCAAACACAAAAACCAGAAGGGAATGATTATAAGATAACCATCGGGGTTACATGGGGCGTTGGTTCGGTTTGCCCGGTGCTGTATAGTGATGATGCGCATCATCATCAATTTCAGTTACACCACCGCTTAGTATAAACTTCATTACCAACGCGCTGCTTACGTTTTCAAGCGGCTGCACCTGGTCTGCATTTACCAGGTACAAAATGCCCGAAAGGTTATAAGATAATGGAGTATAAACCGCTACCTTATCTTTTATGTGCAAATCTTTCAGGTCCTGCTGAGTAATAAAGCCCAGCTTAAAAACACCACTTCCTTTGCCCATTTCAAACATAGCGGGCTTATTAAACTTCTTTTTGTTGCTGATAAAGGCGCCGAAAAAATCTTTCAGTGCGGTGTAAATATCTTTTACCAAAGGTGTTTTTTCAAGAATCAGGTCAAGTATCCTTAAAATAGGCTGCACAATAACCATGGAGCCAATAAACCCTATCAGGGTTATCAGCAAAAACACGATAACAATACCAAATCCCGGAAAGTGAAAATGAAAAACCCGCTCAAATAAATCGTTGATGCGCGAATCAAAAAAATCGAAGAAATAATAAATGGCCCATAACGTAACCAGGGAAGGCGCAATAAGCAACAGCCCCTGCAAAAAATAGGCAACTATTTTTCCGAAGCCAGATTTAAACCATTCCTGTGTATTGGGCATGCGTATATTTTGAGTCAATAAGACCGCCCCGGATGACG
>CAISWS010000514.1 GCA_903889265.1 uncultured Bacteroidota bacterium | reverse complement strand
AGGATTTAGGATGAGGATTTTTAAATTACTTTCCTATCTTGCCGCTACAAAATGTCAGACCTCACCAAATCATACAAGCAGGATAAAATCACGGGTAACTACGATGCTATTATCATTGGTTCGGGGCTGGGTGGTATGACAACGGCTGCCTTCCTTGCCAAAGAAGGCAAAAAGGTTTTGGTGCTGGAGAAACACTACACACCCGGTGGCTTTACCCACGTTTTTACCCGCCGCGGTTACGAGTGGGACGTGGGCATACACTACGTTGGCGAAGTAAACCGCGAAAAGACCGAACTAAGCAAAATGTTCCGCTACGTTACCGACGGTAACCTTAAATGGGCCGAAATGGAACCGGTGTACGACAAAATGTTTTTCGGCGATAAGCAATACGATTATGTAACAGGCCCCGATGAGTTTAAGGCGCAGATGAAAGCTTATTTCCCTGCCCCCGAAGATGGCATTGCCATTGATAAATATGTAGACCTGATATATGCCACCCAACGCAGCCAGCGCAATTACTTTACCGAGAAGGTATTGCCCACCTGGCTAAGCAAAATATTTGGCACCTGGCTGCGCAAAAAAGCACTGCAAAGCAACGTAAGCACCATGGAGGCTTTAAGCAAGCTTACCAGTAACAAAAAACTGATTGGCGTGCTAACCGGGCAATACGGCGACTACGGCCTTACACCCAGCCACAGCAGCTTTATGATGCACGCCATGCTGGTAAAGCATTACATGAAGGGCGGCAACTACCCAGTAGGCGGCGCATCGCAGATATTTGAAACCATTGCACCGGTAGTGCAACGCGCAGGCGGCGAAATATTTACCAACGCACCGGTTGAAGAAATTATAGTAAAAAACAATAAAGCCGTTGGCGTTAAAATGGCCGATGGCAAAGAGTTTTTTGCACCGGTTATAGTAAGCAGCGCAGGCATATACAACACCTATAAAAAATTGTTGCCCCAGGCCGAGCGCACGCGCCTTAACACCGATGCCCTGTTTAAAAACATAACCCCATCTGTTGGGCACGTGTGTTTGTATATAGGCATTAACGAAAGCAACGAAAAACTAAAACTGGGCACCGCCAACTACTGGATATTCCCCGATAATTACGACCACGATAAATCTGTGGCCGACTTTGTGGCCAACCCCGATGCCGAGTTACCGGTGGTATATATCTCATTCCCCAGCAGTAAGGACCCCGATTGGGAGCGCCGTTTCCCCGGTAAGACTACGATTGAAATTATTACCCCCGCACCCTACGAATGGTTTGCCGCCTGGAGCGATAAAAAGTGGCGTAAACGTGGCGTTGATTACGATGCCCTGAAAGAAAAATTCAGCCAGCGCATGTTGGAAGCCCTGTATAAAAAGCACCCAAACCTGCGCGGCAAAATAGATTTTTACGAATTAAGCACCCCCCTTAGCACCCAACACTTTGCCAACTACCAATACGGCGAACTATATGGCATAGACCACACCACCGACCGTTTTAACCAGGATTTCCTGCGCCCCAGTACCCCCATAAAAAACCTCTACCTGACAGGGCAAGACATCATCAGCTGCGGCATCGGCGGTGCCTTGTTTAGCGGGTTGCTTACGGCTATGGCTATTACTAAGAAGTATTTGCCGGGTAGGTTGAAAAACATTTAATTCCACGGATTTTACCCCGATTTTTCATCGGGAATCCTTCACGCGAAACAGCCTTAACCCCTTCCGACCCCTAATGAGCGTTACATAAATAGATAGCTGATTATTAAGAATATAGGACTGTTTAATAACACCTCAGGGACTAAATAGGGACATTTTGGTGGAGAAATTTTGTATCCGCAAACATAGGGAATTTAAAAATTAAAAAGGGCCGTCGATAGATATCTTCGAACTGCAACCGCTACCAATATACATTCATTTAGTAGAAATAAACAGCCTCTTTTATTTTTAATTCTTTCCACCTTGCGTCAATAATCTGTAAACTTCTTCCTGATTCAGCATGTATATTTATGGATTGTATTATGTAGCAAAGATAGCAAGCTCGGTTTTTGTTTTTTATAAATCATTAGCCTGTTAAATTGCCTTTTCTTTCAATAACAAGCTTTTTCAATCAAGGTCATTTGATTTTTACAAAGGTCACAAGCTGTCCGGTATGCGTAATTCGTTATCTAAGCCGGGAGCCTTTTCCAAAAACAAATTTTTAATGCGCAATTCTTCGGGTGTTAGTTGAGAATTTTCGATTGCCCGCACGATGCGTGTGAACTGGGCAAAATAGGATTTGGGTATAATATCAAATGTATTAGGAGCGAACCGGTGAAAACTCCCATCGCTTGAAAGAAATAAAGCCTCTTTGGCAAAGCCAAGTATGTCCTTATAAGCAGGGGCGACCATCTTTTCGCATAAGAATTCAAATTGTTTGCGGTACTCAGCTTTTTCAAATTTGGCGTATTGGGCGATATAAAACCAACCCATTTTTTCACTTGTACACATCAAACCGGTGAGCGTTGGCACATAAAACAGCAAATTGATTAATTCTATAAAAATGGACAACGGAAAACCGTTTATATTTATACTATTATTTTAGCAATTAATTAGTATACTATATTAAAATGGATTATAGTTTTGCTTACCCATTTAATTTAAACAACCCTTAAAACAGTTTTTATGCCCCCCAACACTGATGACAAAATATTCTTTTTGGAAAGGGAAAGAGAGATTCTGCAATTGCTGTACGATGGCCTTACCAGCAAACAAATAGGCACAAAACTGTTTATCAGTTGCCGCACGGTTGAAGACTACCGTCAGCAGTTAATGGAAAAAAGCGGGTACCCACAACGTAGTTAGCCTAATCCGGTTCGGGTTACAAAATGGCTTAATTAAAATTTGACTTGCCAACAAAGATGGTTGCCTTTAAAGTCCTTCTCCCTCGGCATGTGCATCAGGATAAGTCTGTACCCAGTTCTTTTTGCACTATGGTTGTATTTATGCGTAGCGGTTCTCCCGTTTCGGGAGTTAGAGGGTTTGCGAGGATGTTTTGCTCAACCTGACGTACCCGT
>CAISWS010000513.1 GCA_903889265.1 uncultured Bacteroidota bacterium | reverse complement strand
TCAATCTTTAGCGGTTATTAAAGAATTGAATCTGAATACTGATATTCTGAATGTGAATGGTGGTGGTATTGCATTGGGTCACGCATTAGGAAGCACCGGTGGAAGGCTCACAGTTCAGATTATCAACGAAATGAAAAGACGTAAACAAAAATATGGGTTGATAACTGCTTGTATAGGTGGTGGTCAAGGGATTGCGGGAATTATTGAAAATTTATAGTTTGAGTATTGAGTATCAAGTATAGAGTATTGAGACAAATTCGGGAATTGACGGTATGCACAATTACAGACAATTAAAAGTTTGGGAAAAGACAATAGACTTGATAGTTGATATTTATAAAGTAACTGCGGAGTTTCTGAAAGAAGAGAAGTATAGTTTGATTTCGCAAATGAGAAGGAGCGCTGTTTCAATTGCATCGAATATTGCAGAAGGAGCAGGTAGAAATACAGAGAAAGATTTTTGTCATTTTCTTGCAATGGCGCATGGATCAAGCTACGAATTGGAAACTCAAATCATTGTTTCGCAGAAGTTGAATTTGATTTCGAAGGAAACAAGCGATAATGTTTGTTCAAAGTTGATTGAAGTGCAGAAAATGAATCATAGCTTACAATTAAAATTAAATCCTGAATTGGCAAGGAATAACAAAGCCAATGGTTTTGTCTAAACACTTTATACTCTATACTTAATACTAAATACCAAAAGAAATGTCAACTTCAACTGAAACAAAAAAGGTAGCCAAGGGTGGTGAGTTCCTGATTAAGGAAACATCTTTTGCTGATGTTTATACCAGGGATGAAATCACTGAAGAGCAGGAGATGTTTGCCAAAACTACCCGCGATTTTATTGATACCAGGGTAACACCAAACGTTGTAAAAATTGATAAAGGCGACCATGCGCTGGTTGTGCAGTTAATGCATGAATCGGCGGAGTTGGGTTTGCTGGGTGCTGCTATACCTGAAGAGTATGGTGGGCTGGGTGTGGATTCTCACACCGATACTTTGATAAATGAAGAGATAGGTAAAGGCCATTCTTTCACTGCTGCTTTTGCGGCGCATACAGGTATTGGTACATTGCCTATTTTATATTTTGGAACTGAGGAGCAGAAGAAGAAATATTTACCGGGCTTAGGGGATGCTTCTATTAAAGCAGCTTACTGTTTAACTGAGCCGGGTTCGGGCTCTGATGCTTTGGGCGCTAAAACCAAAGCTGTGCTATCGGAAGACGGAAAGTTCTATATCGTTAATGGCCAGAAGATGTGGATTACCAACAGTGGCTTTGCAGATATTTTTACTGTGTTTGTGCAGATAGATGGCAATAAGTTTTCTGCGTTGATAATGGATGCAAAGTCTGAAGGTATTTCGCTGGGTGCTGAGGAAGAGAAGCTGGGAATTAAGGGTTCATCTACCCGCCAGGTGTTTTTTAATAACGTAAAAGTACCGGTTGAGAATTTGCTGGGCGAAGTTGGCAAAGGTGCTAAAATTGCGTTCAACGCTTTAAATATCGGGCGCTATAAACTTTGTGTATTGTGTCTGGGAGGCTCTAAAAAGGCCATTACTACTTCCGTAAAGTATGCTAACGAAAGAATTCAGTTTAATGTTCCTATTTCATCTTTCGGAGCTATTAAACATAAGCTTGCTGAAATGGCTGTGAAGACTTATGCAACTGATTCGGCTACTTACCGTGTTTCGGGTATGCTGGAAGATCAGATTGATGCATTGGTTGCTAAGGGTGTTGATAGAGTTCAGGCTAAATTGAAAGCTGCTGAAGAATATGCTATTGAGTGCGCCATTTTAAAAGTGTTTGGCTCGGAAACGGTTGACTACGTTGTGGATGAGGCCGTTCAGGTTTTTGGCGGAACGGGATTTAGTGAAGAGTATCCGGTAGCGCGGGCGTACCGTGATGCACGTATTAACAGAATATTTGAAGGCACCAATGAGATAAACAGGTTGCTGGCTGTGGGAATGCTGATTAAGAAAGCGATGAAAGGTGAACTGGACTTGTTTACCCATGCCATGGCTGTGCAAAAGGAATTGATGAGTGTGCCTGATTTTAGCAGTGGTGATTCTGACGACTTTTTTGCCGCTGAGAAGAAGGCATTACAAAATGCCAAGAAGGCAATTTTGATGACGGCAGGTGCAGCGGTTCAGAAGTACATGCAGGATATTGAGAAGCAGCAGGAAATCATTATGGATATTTCGGACATGCTGATTGAACTTTTTGTTTCGGAATCCGTATTGCTGAGGGTTGAAAAAGTTATCAGCGTTAAAGGAGAGGCAGCTGCTGCATTGCAAATAGACCTGGCGAGAGTTTATATTTCTGATTCGCTGGAGAGGATTAACCTTTCGGGCAAACATGCCATCACTGCATTTAACGAAGGAGATACTTTACGCATTATGCTGATGGGCTTAAAGCGCTTTACCAAATATGAGCCGATAAACACAACAGCAGCGAGAAGAAGAATTGCGGATAAGATTATTGAAGAAAACCAATATCCGTTTTAATTGAAATTATTAACCAAAGAGCATTCATATAAAACCCAAACCTAATTATTAAATACAATTAAAATGGAAACCACAACCGGTAAAAACACAATCTTAAAAGGCGGCGAATTTTTGATCCGCGAATCGTCATGGGAAGACACTTTTATTCCCGAGCAAATAACTGAGGAGCAGATGATGTTCCGTAACACTGCAAAAGATTTCGTTAGAAACGAAATTGACCCGGCTATGGATAAGCTTGAAGCACAGGAAGAAGGCTTGCTTGTAAAAAAGCTGAACATTGCAGGTGAGCTTGGCTTGCTGGGTGTTGCTATACCTGAGCAGTACGGTGGTTCCGGGGCTGACTTTACTACTACTGCGTTTGTAGGTGAAATGCTTGCCGGCGGTCATGGATTTTCAGTTTCTATGGGTGCGCATACCGGTATCGGTACTTTGCCTATCCTTTATTACGGAACGGAAGAACAACGTCAGAAATATTTGCCTAAACTGGCTACCGGAGAACTGAAAGCTGCTTACTGCTTAACTGAGCCGGGTTCTGGCTCGGATGCATTGGGTGCTAAAACCAAAGCTGAGTTAACTGCTGATGGCAAACACTACGTTGTGAATGGCCAGAAAATGTGGATTACCAACGCAGGTATTGCCGATATTTTTGTGGTGTTTACGCAGGTGGATGGCAATAAGTTCACTGCCTTCATTCTGGAAAGGACTATGGAAGGTTTGAGCGTGGGTGCTGAAGAAAAGAAGATGGGTATTAAGACATCTTCAACCCGCCAGGTATTTTTCAATAACGTGAAAGTGCCGGTTGAGAATTTGCTGGGCGAAATTGGCAAGGGCCATAAAATCGCATTCCAGATTTTGAACGTAGGACGTTTTAAATTAGGTAATGGTGTATTGGGTGGTTGCAAAAGAGCAGTAGAGGAAACCGTAAAATATGCTAACGAAAGACAGCAGTTTAAAACCCCTATTGCACAATTTGGCGCTATTAAGCACAAGCTGGGCGAAATGGGTATTAAACTTTGGACTGCGGAATCTGCTGCCTGGAGAATTTGCGATTTGATTAACAAGAAAGAGCATGAACTGTCTACTGAAGGTAAGTCATTAACAGAGGTGTTAACCGGTGGTGCAGAAGAGTATGCTATTGAGTGTGCTATTATAAAAGTGCTAGGGTCAGAAGTGCTAGACTTTATCATTGACGAGTGCTTGCAAACATTCGGAGGATACGGGTACAGCGAAGAATACCCCATGGCACGTGCTTACCGCGATGCGCGTATCAACAGGATATTTGAAGGGACGAACGAAATCAACCGTTTGCTTTCGGTAGATGCTTTGTTGAAAAAAGCGATGAAAGGCCAGCTTGATTTAATGGGCCCTGGCATGGCTATTCAAAAAGAATTAATGAGCGTGCCTGATTTCTCTACACCAGATGCAGATGATGTATTTGGCGTTGAAAAAAGAGCATTGAAGAACGCCAAGAAAGCCGCGATACTTGTTATTGGCGGTGCAGTGCAGAAACTGATGATGGGCCTGGAAAAAGAACAGGAAATTATTATGCATGGCGCTGATATGCTGATTGATATTTACACGATGGAATCAGCCATGTTACGTGCTGAGAAACTGGTTAACCTGCACGGGTTAGAGGCTTCTCAGTTGTATGTTGATATGACCAAATCGTTCTTCTTTGACGCTATGGACCGCATTAATATTAACGGCAAACAGGCTTTGGCTGCATTTGCTACCGGCGATGAACTGCGCATTATGGCTATGGGTTTAAAACGTTTCACTAAATATGAAATGATAAACACTAAAAACATCCGCAGGGCTGTTGCTGATAAAATGATAGCTGAAAACGGATATCCTTTCTGGAATTAAGATTTCCTTATGCATAACTTGAAAGCGCTGCCCGGTTGGTGGCGCTTTTTTTTTGTTGTGAAGCGCCCGGAATGTCCCTTTTCAATAGAACTTATTGCGGGCAATAGTTTTGCCAATAATCTTTAGGAGTAACAATTTGGGTTCTTTTATAATGATCCATTGTGAAATCATTGATATTGCCTGTGATAAGAAAGCCAGCCCTGGATTCAACCGAGAGTTCTAAAAGTTTGTTGTAACCAACATCAGTTATAATATGCAGTTTTTTCTTCGGTGAGAATACAGTTGCTTTTTCTTCAATGAAAGTCAATAATGTTTCTGCTTTTACGACAAATTCCGGGTAACGCGAGAACTTCTTACGGTTTAACACCTCGTAATACTCCTGAAATAACTCCCCGGAAATACACCATTCGAACTTGCGCTCTGTAAGGAAATGGGTGATGATAAAATACGGATAGCTTCGTTGAATCAGAGCCGATACCAGAACGTTTGTATCAACGACGACTTTTTGCATTTTTCCTAACGGCTTTTACCTCCTTGGAAATTTCATCCATTGTTAAATCCGCCAGGCCGAACCTTTCACTCAATTCAACACATTTATCCAGTGTTTGCCGAGCTAATTCTTTACTAACCATATCAACAAAATCTGAAAAGCTTAGTGAATCATTCTTAATGCCGAATTTATTGTATTCGAGTTCAGAAATAGAAATATTCAAGGTTTTCATTTGGAGTGATGTTTATCTCTTCAAAGGTACGAAAAAAATGGGAAAGGTTGATTCGTTTTTGCCGGGATCCATACAGCGCTTAGCGATAGAATGTTGTAAAGAATGCTGAAAATGGAAGGAGCAATACCCAAAAGGCGGTTGCTGATAAAATGATTGCTGAAAACGGATATCCTTTCTGGAATCAGGATTTTCTTTTGCATCATTTGAAAAGCGCTGCCCGCGGGTGGCGCTTTTTTTGTTGTGTAACATAACGCGTTTAATTTACATGGTTTCTACAAATTGCACAACTGCCACTATTTTAATAACTTGAGCGTCTAATTAAGACGATGAGGAGATATTTACTCTTACCTCTTTTAATGTTATTGGCCATTCTGCCTATTGCTGCCAGTGATAGTAAGGAAGGCGGAGCACTTTCTTTTAAAGAGAACAAAAGACAGTGGGATAGCCGGATATTATATGAAACTGAGCTGCATGATGGCAGTATATTTCTCTGCAAAAACAACCTGACATTTATTTTATTGGATAGCGGGGATATGAATGTTATGCGGAGGGCGCACCACCCGCATATGTATAACCCTAACCTGGATTTGAAGGTGAGGGGGCATGTTTTCAGGGAGAACTTTTTGCATGCAAGCAGCAATTGCCGGATTGCCGGCCGGGATAAACTAAAGGAGTATTATAATTATTACATAGGCAAAGACCCATCGCGGTGGGCAGGCGGGGTTGGGGGATATCATCATGTTATTTACTCAGGGATTTACAACAATATTGACCTGGATGTTACCTCAGTTGATGTGAGCCCTAAGTATAATTTTATTATTAAGCCGGGCGGAAATGCGGATGATATCCTGATTAATTATGAGGGCCTGGATGGGATTGGAATTGTAAATGAAGAGCTGGTGCTGAAAACCCCGGTAGGTGAGGTGTTTGATACCAAGCCTTACGCCTACCAGGTAATTAACGGACAAAAGAAAGAGGTGCGGTGCAGCTTTAACCTGAAGGGAAAGGATGTTTCGTTTTTATTTCCTGAGGGATATAACAGGGAAGCAGAACTTATCATTGACCCGGTGCTTATTTTTTCGACCTTCAGCGGCTCTACCACGGATAATTTTGGCTATAGCGCGACTTACGACAGCAAGGGCAATGCCTACGCAGCGGGAACTGCTTTTTACCTGGCAGGATATAGTTACCCGGTTACACCAGGAGCGTTTCAAATGTCATGGGCGGGTGGTGTTGGTTTTGGACAACCCGGATTGGATGGAACCGGTACTGATGTTTCTATTACCAAGTATGATTCGGCGGGGACGACGAGGATATACTCGACCTACCTGGGTGGCGACCATGATGAGTTACCCCACAGCCTTATTGTAAACAGTAACGACGAACTTTTTGTGATGGGCACAACGGCATCGGATAACTTTCCGGTTACGCATGGGGCTTATGATACCACCTTTAACGGAGGTGTTGACCCGGGGGTATTTAACGGTATAGGTATTCACTACTCTACCGGATGCGATATTTTTATTACCAGGTTTAACAGTACCGGTACCGCCCTGTTAGGCAGTACTTATTTAGGCGGCGCTGATAACGATGGCATTGTTTACCCGGAATACCAGGGACTTAACTATAACTATGCGGATGAGGTAAGGGGTGAAATAAATATTGACAAAAGCGACAACGTGTATATAGCCAGCTGTACCCGGTCGACGAACTTTCCGGTAACGGCTGGGGCTTATCAAACTACCATTGGCGGTGCAACGGATGGGGTACTGGTTAAAATGAACAGCGACCTTACAACTATTATCTGGAGCACCTATTTAGGAGGCAGCGATGATGATGCGATACACTCGGTTGACTTTGACCAGAATGGTGATTTATTTGTTGCGGGGGGTACGATATCCAACAATTTTCCGATTACTACCGGGGTATTGCAGAATACTAACAGGGGCGGCCGTGCGGAGGGTTTTATTACCCATATGAGCCAGAACGGAAATGCAATATTGCAATCTACCTATTACGGCTCGCCGGATTATGACCAGGTATATTTTGTAAAAACGGATAAACACGGATATGCATACGTATACGGGCAAACTGAAGACACTACAGGACGATTTATTTTTAATGCCGCTTACAGCAAGCCGCACAGCGGACAGTTTATAAGCAAATTAAGCCCTCACCTTGATTCAATAATCTGGTCGACTGTGTTTGGAAGCGGGCGGGGTACGCCGGATATTTCGCCGACCGCGTTTTTGGTGGATGTTTGCAGTAAGACCTGTATAAGCGGATGGGGTTCGAACTTTTTTGCCGACTATAATATAGTAGGCTCACCACCTTTATCTACGCAGGGCCTGTATGTTTCGCCGGGGTGTATACAGCCCACTACCGATAACCAGGATTTTTATGTGATGGTAATGGCCGATGATGCTTCGGCGATTACGTATGCCACTTATTTTGGCAGCAATGGTGACGAGGAGCATGTGGATGGCGGCACCTCCAGGTTTGACAAGAAGGGTGTGATTTATCAATCGGTATGTGCGGGATGTAATGGGATGAGTACTTTTCCTACCACGCCGGGGGTGGTTTCGAGAACCAATAACAGCCCCAATTGTAACAACGCGGTTTTTAAAATTGATTTATTGCCGCCTATTGTGGTGGCTGATTTCAGTGCCCCGAATACGATTTGCATACCGGATACAATTACCTTTAACAACTCGAGCAGAAGTGCTTCGACGCCTAGTTACGTTTGGACCTTTGGCGATGGCACAGGTTCTACCCAGGTTAACCCTACGCATATTTATACGTTACCCGGTATTTATAACATTCAGCTGGTGGTAAATGATGGCAGCAGTTGCAATTTTACGGATACCCTGACTAAACAAATTGTGGTGCTGGCACCCGGTAAAACGGATACGCTGAGTACTTTATACCTTTGCCCGGGTGTTAAGGGGCAATTAGGCATATCGCCAAGTTATGATACCAGTATTACCTATTTATGGATACCATCAGTTTATTTAAGCCAGGGCAATGTGGCAAACCCGTTTGTGAACGCACCGGTAAGTGAGAATTACGAGTTGCTGGTTTCGAACGGAGTTTGCAAAGATACTTTTAAACAAAGCGTTATTGTATACAGCAATAAATTAACTATAGCCGGAGATACCCTTTTATGTTTGGGTGATACCAGCACCATTGCTGTATCTAACTCAACACCCGGGCAGTATACTTATTCCTGGCAGCCGGTATCGCAGATTTTATCAGGGGCGGATTCTGCCATTGTAATGGTGAAACCCAGCCGCACTACCACTTATGTGGTTGGCGTAACCGGTATTGGTGGCTGTGTGTATACTGATTCGTTACGCGTAAGGACCGACACCCTGGCGGGTGGCCATGCAGCATTCAGTAATCCGGCACCGGTGTGTGTACCTGATACGGTAAACTTTACCAATCAAAGCAATTTCTCGCGCAACCCGGTATTTGAATGGAATTTTGGAGATGGGACGACCTCGACAGATACGAACCCTATGCATATTTATACGATACCGGGCGTTTATAATGTGCAGCTGATTGTAACATTCAGTGGCAATTGCAAGGTAAGCGATACAGTTTCGCACCCGGTTGTGGTATTGACAAATTCTTCGGCTGATACTTTGCCGGGTTTTATTGTTTGCCCCGGTAGCTCGCAACAAATCGGTTTTAATCCCGGAAAAGATTCTACTATAAAATATCAATGGACACCTGCTACTTACCTGAACCGGACTGATACATCCTCACCGGTGGCCACGCCGCTTCAGACAATTACTTATCAGCTTGTTGTTTCCGCTAAAACCTGTTCTGATACCTTCAGGCAAACAGTGGTTGTTGACAACAATACTTTAACTGTAAAAGGGGACAGTCTTTTATGTTCGGGGGATACGGCTACCCTTAGCGCGAATAACTCGTTGGCGGATCATTATAGTTATGTATGGCAACCGGTATCGGCAATTTTGACGGGGGCGGATTCTTCAGTTGCACTTGTTGAGCCAACGCAGTCAACCATGTTTGTGTTAACCGAGTCCAATAGCCATGGCTGTATTTACCGGGATTCTTTGTTTATAAGAACCGGAACGATGGCGCAATCAAATGCTGCATTTAATAATCCTGTGCCGGAGTGTTTACCTGATACTGTAAGGTTTAATAATCAAAGTCAGTTTTTTCAAAACCCGGTGTTTAGCTGGAATTTCGGCGATGGGAATAGTTCGACAGACACTAACCCCACGCATATTTATTTTCTGCCGGGTATTTACAACGTGCAGCTGATAGTTAGTTATGGAGGTAAATGTAAGATAAGCGATACGGTTTCGCACCAGGTTATTGCGCTGACTAACACTTCGGCAGATACCTTGCCAACCTATAAGCTATGCCTGGGCAACACCCAACAAATTGGGGTTAACGCGGGGCAGAGTTCATTGGTAAAATACCAGTGGATACCTGCTACATATCTTAACAATGCGGATACTTCATCACCGGTTTCCGCACCATTGCAGTCGATAAATTACAGGCTTGTTATTTCCGCGAACTTTTGCTCAGATACATTTACACAGAAATTATTGATAGATACTGATGCTATTACACTGAGTGGTGGGACGCTTGTTTGCGCCAAGGACACGTTAACTTTACATGCGCAAAATTCTCAACCGGCCTACCAAATCAGCTATGTATGGCAGCCTGCGGCTTTAATTATTTCGGGCGATAGTAGTGCGAATGCGATGGTAAATCCGGGACAAACCACTACTTTTTCGGTAACCGGCACGGACCAGTTGGGGTGTGTGTTGAAAGACTCGATTGTTGTTCCTGTGTTATCGGTATTGCCTTCGGTGCATGCCTATGCAATACCTGATACGCTGAGATATGGAGATACCACACAATTAAACCTGACATTAAGTAATAACGTAACCGCTATTGAATGGAGTGCTGACAGCACAATTGTTGGCGCGCTTACAATCAGCAATCCGCAAGCGGACCCTAAGGGTAACCACACTTATTTTGTAAGAGTGGAAGATTCAGCCACATGCAAAAGATTTGACAGTGTAACGGTGTATGTGTTTCATACGCCATGTTCGGCAAGTGAATTGTATATACCGAATGCCTTTACGCCAAATGGTGATGGCAAGAACGATGTGTTATATGTGCGTTCAGTGGGGTTGACGAATGTATATTTTGCGGTGTATGACCGGTGGGGGCAAAAGATGTTTGAAACCACGGATATAACCCGGGGATGGGATGGCACTTTTAAAGGCAAGAAAATGGATGCTGCTGTTTTTGGCTATTATGTTAAAGCGCAGTGTACCGGTGGTGAAACTTTTGAGAAGAAAGGAAACGTAACTTTATTGAGATGAGGAATAGTCTACATCTTATTGGTTTGTTATTGTTGCGCCATTGCGGGCGAGGGTGGCCTTATGTTGTGCGGAGTGCCCGCCCCTTCCGTCCCCTAAAGGGGAAACCAAGGCAGAAAGGCAAAAGCTTACCACAAGGATTGCGCCCTCAATATTCAGGTAATTCATTCGCTCCGGGTGTCCTATCCCCCCGCGTGCCTTCCGGAGGGGGACATGCTTCTTTTTTCTTTGCTGTGCTGGAAAAAAGTAGTGAGGCATTTTTAAGATGGAGTTTGTTGCTGGGATTGGTGATGTATGTTTCTTTTTTGAATGCTCAGGATATACATTTTTCGCAGTTTAATTTTTCGCCTTTAAATCAGAACCCGGCGAATACGAATTTGTTTGATGGCGATTACCGGTTTGTTGGCAATTACAAGAACCAGTGGCCTACGGTGCCGGTGAAGTATAATACAGTGTCGCTTTCGGCGGAGATGAATTTTGTTACATTGAAGAATAATGACCGGGTAGGTGGCGGACTTTTATTTTATTATGATGTGGAGGGCGATTCGCGGTTTACTACTTTGAATACGGACCTGTCGTTTTCGTACATTAAAGCGTTGGGTAAAAATGCGCACCATTTTTTATCGTACGGTTTGCAGCTTGGTTTGGTGAACAGGAGTTTTGATTACAGTCAGCTTAATTTTGACAGCCAGTGGAACGGGGATAATTTTAACCCGGCGAGCGCGATTAATGAAAGTTTTGCGCAAACGCATGTTACTGTTTTTGACCTGGGCACCGGATTAGCTTACAAGTATATAAAAGACGACCGCACTAATTTTACTATAGGGTTCGGGGCTATGCATATTAACAGCCCGAAAGTGTCGTTTTTAGGTGATAACACTTCGATAGTAAGTCCGAGGTTTACGGTGCATACGCGGGCGCAGATTAAGGTAAGCAAGAAGATAGATATAGTACCTGAGGTGATGTATCAGCGCCAGCAGAACAAGCAGGAGGTTGATTTGGGAGGGCACATTAAATATCACCTGGATATAAAAACTGCACATACCGTGGCGCTTAACCTGGGAGCTTATGGACGGGTTAGTGATGCGGGCTGGTTAATGGCTGGGGTAGACTATGATAACTGGCAGGTAAATATGAGTTATGATATTAATTTTTCGGGCCTTACCGCAGCCAGCAGATATAATGGTGGTATTGAATTGAGTGTAATTTATATTTTGGCCAGACCGAAAAAGATAAACAAGCCCGGAGCCGTATGCCCAACATTTTTATAAGGATGACAGAGTGCTTTATGGGGATACCGGATATGATTTCGGAGGGCGGCTCAGCCTTTTATATGCCAGGTAAACGATTTAGAGGAGGGCTCACCTTCCCCTACGCCCCCTCCGGAGGGGGATTGGCTTCTTTTTTCTTCGCTGCGCTGGAAAAAAGAAAATTCAAAGGGTCGGGGGGCAGACATTTTGTTGTGCTGGCAGTGCTGCTATTATTTTGTGCGTTGAATTTATCGGGGCAAACGGTGATGCAGCTAATTAAGGCAGGCGATGAAAAATTTGCGCAGGCTGATTATTATGCGGCTTCGCTTTATTACAAGGATGCGCTTAAAAAGGATGAGGCGAACGTTGACCTGAACTATAAGTTTGCCGAAGCAAGCAGATTGTTTAACGATTACGGTGGCGCCGCCGCGGCTTACAAAAAGGTGGTGGACATGGATAAGGTGAATAAATACCAGTTGTCGTTATTTTGGTTAGGCGAGATGTTGCGAAGCAGTTGCACCTGCAAAAGCGAGGAAGCGATGAAGGCGTTGAGAAGGTTTAAGAACCGGTATCATGGAAAGGACTATTACAGTGCTAAAGCCCAGCAGGAAATGGAGGCATGCGCCTGGGTGCTTGACCATCAGAAGCAGGTAGACACGATACATATTGAGCATTTGGGAAAGGATGTGAATACGACCAGTTCGGAGTTTAATGCCATACCGGTATACCCGGATAAAATTCAGTTTTCATCGTTAAGGAGTATCTCTACTGAAAATGGAGATAAATACCTGGTGCGGATTTATAACCAGCAACCTAATCCGCAAAATATATATATGCCGAGCGGCAGTGATGCCGCTTTGAATATTGGTAACGGGGCTTACTCGCCCGATACGAAAACGTTTTATTTTACGCAATGCGAGCAAAAGGATAAAGTGAACACGCGATGTGATATTTATGTAAGCCGGTACGAAAACTTTAAATGGGGCGATGCGCAAAAGCTGAGCATTAACGATGCAGGGTCAACAAATACCCAACCGGCGGTGGGGTATGATAAGCAGGGGCAACCGGTTTTATTTTTCGCCAGTAACCGGGGCGGCGGCGAAGGTGGGCTTGATATTTGGGTAAGTAAAATTAACAGCGACCAAACTTATGGCGTGCCTGTGAATGCAGGAAGGGCCATTAATACCATGGGCAATGAGGTAACGCCTTTTTATGATGCGAACAATAAACAGCTCTTCTTTTCATCGGACTGGCACTATGGTTTTGGAGGGTATGATATTTTTAAAAGTAAGGGGGAATACAGCAACTGGAGCGGACCTGAGAACCTGATGCAGCCGGTGAATACTGCACAGAATGATTTATACTATGTAATTACACCTGATAACAGCAGGGCTTATTTAACCTCGAACAGAAAGGGTTCTTATTTTATAGAGGCAGAAACCTGTTGTAATGATATTTACGCGTATAATACCGGTAAGGGTATACCGCATAAATTGGATACTGCAGTTGTTGCAACTGTTGTGCCGGTGATTGCAAAGGATACTACACCCGCAGTTAAGGAACCGGAAATTGCCAAGGAGACTGTTACAGAAACCAAGCATGAACCTGTGGTTAACATGCCCGATAGTGCGCCGGTAACAATGGCCTCTTCTGCGGGAGCAACAAGGCAATTTATAGACGGTGAAATAAAGAGGGTAAAACAATACCTGCCGCTTGAGCTTTATTTTCATAACGATGAACCGGAGTGTTGCAATTTAAAGGATACTACGTCTATAGATTACAAACAGAGTTACGAGGCTTATACCAGCAGGCAATATGAATACAGCAAGGAGTTTAGCAAGGGGCTGAAAGGGAGTGATAAAGTTGAGGCGCAGAATAAAATAAATGAATTGTTTACGAAGTATGTGGATAAGGGGTTTTACGACCTGATTGCATTTTCGTCGCAGTTGCTGGATATTTTAAAGGCAGGGGATAAGGTTGAGCTTACTATTAAGGGGTATTGTTCGCCGCTGCATGTAAGTGATTATAATATTAAGCTGGGCTACAGGCGTGTTGCTTCGCTCAGAAATTATTTCTTTCATTACCGCGATGGTATTTTGCTGCCTTATCTGAGCAGTGGACAATTGGTTTTAAAGAGTGCTTCGTTAGGTAAGGAGACAGCGCCAAAGACGGTGAGCGACCGGTTAGATGATAAGCGTAACTCGGTTTATAATCCGGCGGCGGCGTTGGAGAGGAGGGTGGAGATAGTTTCGGTTGAGGTGAAATAACAGGAATATTATTTTACCACAAAGAACGCTGAGAGCGCAAAGATTAATACATAAGACACATTTGTTTTACACGCTGCATATTCTTACTGTTATAATGACTGCCTAAGTTTGCTATATTTGAATCGTGAGTAAGAAAATGAATTCAGATAATTCTTCCAAGCCTGGCGGCAAGTCTTCTTTTATTCCGGGGAAAAAAGCGGAGAAGAAAAATCCGCTTGCTGATGCGGCTAAGAAGTATTTTGCCAAAAAAGCACCGGTATTAAAAAAGCGCAAGCCAAAGGTAGAAGATGACAAAGACGGAGGTGGGAAGCCTGTTGATGGTTTGCCGAGGAAAAAATTCTTTTCGCCCAAAATTACCAAGGAAGAAGAAGAGGATACAATTGAGTTGCCCAAAGTTTCAGATGAAATCAGGTTGAATAAGTATTTATCGCATGCAGGAGTGGCTTCGCGCCGCAGGGCAGATGAACTGATAAAGGAAGGCAAGGTAAAGGTGAACGGCAAGGTGGTTGTTGAAATGGGTTATAAGGTAAAGGCGAAAGACCATATTGAATTTGAGGGAAAGAAGCTTTCGTTAGAGAAGAAATACTATGTGCTGCTTAACAAGCCCAAGGACTTTATAACTACCCTTAAAGATGAGAAGGACCGCAGAACGGTAATGGAACTATTGCGTGGCGTTTATGCGCAGATAAAATCGCCCACTGCTCCGCGTTTATATCCTGTGGGCAGGCTGGACAGAAATACCACCGGTGTTTTACTGATTACCAATGATGGGGAGCTTGCACAAAAGCTAACGCATCCCAGCAGCGAGATAAAGAAGGTTTACCATGTGGTTTTGGATAAGAAGCTGATCAAGGAAGACTTTGATAAAATTGCGGAAGGTGGGGTAGTGCTTGAAGATGGTATAGCTGAGGTGGATGAAATTGCTTACCCGAACGCCAAAAACCGGGCTGAGGTTGGTATACAGATACATACAGGGAAGAACAGGTTTATACGACGCTTATTTGAATCGCTGGGATATGAAGTTGAGAAACTTGACCGGGTATTTTTTGCAGGCCTTACCAAAAAGGACGTGCCACGGGGACGCTGGAGATTTTTGACTGAAGAGGAAGTGCGTTTGCTGAAGCATTTTTTGAATTAATCATGAATCCAATAGAACGCTGATTTATTATGATTGTTATGATTTGGTGCAATTATGAAAAGTAGTTAGTAATAATACTTTTTGTTCAAAACCTTCCGAAGATTTTTCGGAAGAGAAGAAATTTGTCTTTCTGCATTTAATTTCGGCTAACAATTAAACGGTAAAACATTTTTAATGAAGAAATACCTGAGCGAGTGCATAGGCACGTTTATTCTTTTGTTTGTGGGCACCGGTTCGGTGATTGTGGATCAGCAGACGCATGCTTTGGGGCTGGCAGGTATTGCTACGGTATGGGGGCTGGTGATTATTGCGCTGATATATGCTTTTGGAGATATTTCGGGTACGCACATTAACCCGGCAGTTACCGTGGCTTTTGCGGTTGATAAGAGATTTGAGTGGAAAGAGGTGCCGGCTTATTTGGGGTCGCAGTTGCTGGGGGCGTTTCTGGCAAGCGGGTTGCTGCATTTTTTATTTCCGGATAATAAGACACTGGGAATTACGCAGCCTTTGCCGGGAGGGGAGATGCAGTCGTTTATACTGGAGGTTGTAATGACCTTTATTTTGATGATGATAATTCTGAGGGTTTCAACCGGGGCCAAGGAAAAGGGGATAACTGCGGGTATTGTTATAGGGGCTACTGTTTGGTTGCTGGTTTTGTTTGGGGGGCCAATTAGCGGAACCAGCCTTAATCCTACCAGGTCTATTGCGCCGGCTATTATCAGTGGTAACTTTCAGAATTTGTGGATTTACCTGACGGCGCCTTTTGCGGGGGCTTTGCTAGGGGTTGCGGTGCATAGGGTGTTGCATAATGAGGGTGATTGAACTAAATTTTTACCGCAAAGAGAAAAAGAGCGCAAAGGAACAGCCAATAAGTTTGTACTTACCGTTGGTAAGAAAGGGCTAAAGCCCAATCCAATAATCCGGTATTTGCCCCCCCACCCTGAAGGTTGGGGCAATTATTTAAAGGAGCACCTTTTTTTAAGAGATAAATGGCATGAGAATAGGCTTAATACATTGATTTTCAGTGATTATTTAAAAAGTCTTTTTATTTTCGGGTAAATCGGCTATATTTGCCGTCCTTTTTGTGAAAGCTGATAAATTGAGTTGTTTGAAAATTGTGTTAGTAAAAGCCGGAGCACTTACCATAAACGCAGAACTGTGAAAGGGTTAAGGGAATTTGAAATCCCATATGTTGGTCTTAGGGTTGGTGTTCACAAGTTCGATTATGACATTGACGCGAAATTCTTTGATTTTTTTGAAGAATCGCCGATACATGATTGTAAGGTGCATGTGAAACTGGAGTTTGAAAAAAAGGAAACGTTCTTTGCATTGACTTTTTTTATTGATGGCGTGGTGAGCACGGAATGTGACCGTTGCCTGGTGCCGTTTAATAAAAACATTTTTGGCGATTTTACCTGTTATATCAAGTTTTCGGAAGACCCATCGCAACTGAGCGATTCGGACGAGGTGATATTTATTAGCAGGGACGAAACCATTATTGATGTGGCGCAGCTGGTTTATGAATACATTAACCTTTGCCTGCCCATCCGGAAACTAGGTTGCGAAAAGCCGGGTGAAGAGCCGCAATGCAATAAGGAAGTGCTAAAGTATATAGCCGGAGAAGAGAATAACGTGGAAGTGAAAAAGGAAGGAGAAGTTGACCCCAGGTGGGCTGCTTTAAAGAATTTAAAAAAGAATTAAAAGACAACATTCAATAATCATTTAAAAACATAGTGCCATGCCACATCCTAAACATAGAATCTCGAAACAAAGAAGAGATAAAAGAAGAACCCACTATAAGGCTACGGCTCCTACTACAGGTGTTGACCAAACTACCGGCGAAGCACATTTGCTGCACCGCGCTCACTGGAGCGAGGACAAGTTGGTTTACCGCGGAAAGACTGTAATAGAGAGAGTTCAGAAATAAGGCTGGTAAAACCAAAAGAAATTTTTTTTCCCCATTGGCTTTATGCCGGTGGGGTTTTTTTATTTATGGCAAACTGTGGTGCCGGAAATGAATTATTAATACATTTTTACCGCTAAGAAGCAAAGAGCGAAAAGAATTACAACAGAAAAAACGATTAAGGCAATGACCCGGTTTTACAAATACAAAGTATCGATGAAAGCAGCATTCAGGCTGGCATTGCCCATTATTGCGGGGCAGCTGGGGCTGGTGCTGATGGGCTTTTTTGATACGGTGCAGGTGGGTGGCCTGGGGGCTACCTACATGGGTGCCTGCGGGGTTGCTAACTCGGTGTACTTTTTATTTATGCTGCTGGGTATGGGGGTGTTGTATTCGGTTTCGCCGCTGGTATCGGAAGCATTTGGTGAGCACCACGGGTGGAAATCGATTGGAGTGTTGCGCTCTGGATTTTTCGTTTCGATTGCAATATCCATTATCTTTTATTTTGTAATGATGGTGGTGGGGCATAATTTTTTTATGCTGAGGGAAACTGAAACTATTACCGGCCTTGCACAGCGTTTTTTACGGGTGCTTAATTATTCCACCCCCGCGCTTATTTTTTTTACGCTTGCCAAGCAATTTATGGATGGGCAGGGGCGCACCAAAGTTTCGATGGTGGTAATGCTGATTGGGCTAGTTTGCAATGTTACTTTAAACGCAATTTTGATATATGGCAGGCTGGGGTTCAGGGCTTATGGTATTGAGGGGGCGGCTATGGCCACTGGTATATCGCGTGTGCTGATGTGCCTGATGCTTTGCGGATATATTATACTGGATGCGAAAACGCATTTGCTTTTTGCGGAATATAAGACTTTTGTAAAAGAGCATAAAAGCTATGTTAGCCAGATTTTGAGGATTGGAATTCCTTCGGGCCTGATGATGTTTTTTGAGATTGCAGCATTTAGCGCCGGGCAAATTATGAGCGGGTGGCTTGGGGAATCGAGCCTGGCATCTTTCCAGGTTGCAATTAATCTGGCCAGTATTACGTTTATGATGGTATCGGGAGTGGCGGCGGCGGGTACTATTATGACCGGTTATGCGTACGGTAAAAAGAATAAGGAGGAGTTGCTGGTTGCCGGCAATACCGTTTACCTGATAGCAGTGTGCAGCCAGTTGTTATTTGCTTTGGTGTTTTTGATATTTCATAACCAGTTGCCTGAAATTTACACCAGTGATGCGGTTGTGATTTCAACGGCATCGTCGTTGCTGCTGCTGGCGGCGTTGTTTCAGTTAAGCGATGGTTTACAGGTGGTGGGCTCGGGTATTTTAAGGGGGATGCAGGATGTAAAGGTGCCTTCGATTATTGCCTTCGCATCTTACTGGCTGGTGATGGTGCCATGCGGTTATTTGCTGGCCTTTCATTTTAAGATGGGGATATACGGGATATGGGTGGGTTTTGTGGTTGGTCTGAGCACGGCCTCGCTGTTGTTGTATATGCGGTTTAGGGCGAAGCTGAAGACGATTGAGTTTACGGATTTGTAGAAATGATCAGAGAAATTTACCACTAAGGCACTAAGAACACTAAGAAGTACACTTTGATTATTAATGCTTTGTGCCCTAGTGTCTTTGTGGCTATGTATTCTTTAATAGAGTTCCTTGGAAAATTGCAATCAGCCAACTCACCCCTGTCCTCCGGACATCCCCTCTCTTTGAAAAAAAGAGAGGGGAAATGC
>CAISWS010000512.1 GCA_903889265.1 uncultured Bacteroidota bacterium | reverse complement strand
TGCTTGCCATGGCGGATAAACACGAACATTTCACCCCGTTCGCATTCTTCAGCCGCCATTCCCTTTAATAATGGGTATGTGGTTAGTGATGCAATGTTGGAAGCTGAAATTTTGAAACTTACCGACTCGCATACTGAGGATTTATTTTACTCAGAAGCAGACATAATGATTGTGGCTCCTTTCTCCCGGATATTCTGCGACCCGGAGAGGTTTGCCGATGACAGTAAGGAGGTAATGGCTCAGTTTGGTATGGGTGTGCTCTAGAGAGATAAAGAACTGGAGTTTACTTTTCACAGCATCCGGATGCCTATTCCCCTAAAATTAGGCAGTTTCAAAGAAGCAAGAGAACTACAGGAAGCTGTGCATGCTATCAGGAATTCGCCCATGTTTCCACGCCTGAAATGAAAAAATGGGACAATTCACTTTTTTTCTTCCTGGCCTCGTCTCCCCTTTCCTACTTTGAGAAATGGGAGGCTAGGTGCTTGTGCGGCATAAAGAACCAATATTTTTCCGTTCTAACACGGGAGCCTGATTCAATTTCTTCTAATTGTTATAAAAAACGCTTAGGAAGGCCTGACGAAGACGACAATTAATGCCATTGGCTCCAATATTTATAGCCACCAACATAAAGATATGCAATTGCGGATGAACAAATCCATTTCTGTTTTAAACCTCTATTAGGCGCAGCTACATTTTAACCCATCTCACCCGTTGTGTATTTTCTCCTTTTACTATTTCGGCCAGGTATATGCCCGGGGCAAGGGTGGCAACGTTCAGGGCATTAATTGTGCCTGCCGCAGTGCTTGTATAAACCAGTTTGCCTTGTATATCCAAAAGCCTGAGGGTGTATTTGCCTGGTTGGGTAATTTCAATATTCAGTTGGTTACTTGTTGGATTCGGAAATAAGCGAATACCAAAATCAGTGGCTGGTATAGCCTGTACAGACACTGTGCTTCGCACTACGGTGTCTGTAACTGTATTAGTTGTTACAGGGTTGGCCAGGTTAAAATAAATATTTGCTGTATTGCTGATTAAGGTTCCGCCCGCCATATTGTTTAAGGTCTGTATGCGGTATTGAACAAATCCACTGGCAGCGCTATCGCCGCTTACGCTTGCAGGGGGCAGGTTGATGTTTGGGAAATTAAACTGAGCCACATTGCCTGTTAAACGGGTAATGTTTTTTGCACTGGCATTAAGCAAATCAAAGGACGATACATTCAGGTTAGGGTCAAGCGTATCGGTTATCATTAAATTCTTAGCTGTATCTGAACCGGTATTGCTGAACCGGATGGTATAAGTAAGCCATTGATTTGCGCTATCAATTTTTCCGGCGGGGTAAACTTCTTTAAAGTTAGATGCAGCTACGCCGGCTACGGAAAAACAATAAGTGAGTGTGTTATTATCGGGGTAAAAATCGCCGGCCCCGGATGTTAAAGTAACGTTAATGCATATTTGCTGACCAGGCAAAGCATTGGCATTTATAGTAAACAGGGTATTGAACGCCTTATAGTTGTTTATAGGGCCAAAATCAGGCACAGCCCATATAATACTACTGCCACTGGCTGTGGTTGGTGTAATGGCTCCTGTAGCCGGCCCTGTATAAGTAACCGGCCCGCTGAAGGTAAGCTGCACCTGCCCGCTGATACCAGCTGCGCAATGTGCACCATATAACGCCGATACATCGCCGCAAATTGTATTTAGGGTTATGGTACTGCCCGGTACAGGTGTTAAGTAGTTGTTCAAAATACTTGTTACACCCAAATCGAATCCTGAAGGCTTACATTCAAAAGCAAAATTGTTACCGAAACTTACTGAGTCTGCAACAGTTAATGAATCGCCAAAAGAACCTGCATGAGGGCAAATCATTTTAAACGGTAAGCCTGTGGTATCTAACCGCAAGGTATATTTTCCATCAGTCGCCTGAAATGAATAATCGCCGATGCTATCGGTGTAAACCTGTTGCATCAGATTTCCGTTACTCAACAGGGCTACTTTTACATTAGGCTGGGGCTTATCGGTATCATCAAAGGCACAGTTGTGGTTATAATCCTCAAACACCTGTCCGCTGATATCTGCATAAACATGGCAACCTGTGGGGTTAAATAGCCCACATAATGGTAATGTACCTAATACCGGATTGCTTGTTGTAACTTTTCCATAATTGGGCAGACAGGTAACTCCGCAATTAAAAAACTGCAGGTTCACTATTCTTTTAAGCTGGGGCAGGCAGGTAAGGTATTGATTATAGTAACAATTAAGCTGGTAAAGGCTATCAGGAAACTCAGGCAGTGAAGTCAACTGGTTTTGGTTACACAATAAGTTAGTTAGCGATGAGGGCAGCAAAGGCAGGGTAGTAATATTATTCATAGCACAGTTAAGGTACTGCAACCCGGTTGGCAATGACTGAAGACTGCTTAACTGGTTTCCATCGCAGGCCAGATAAATCAGGCCGGCGGGCAAGGAGGGGAGCTTTTTTACAAGATTTGAGCTGCAATAAAACGTTTGCAAAGTAGCCGGCAAGGCTGGTATACTATCCAACTGGTTACCGGTGCATTTTAAGGTAATCAGTGCGGTTGTGCTTAGCACAGGCAATGCGCTTATCTGGTTTATTTCGCAAATAAGCTGCTGAAGTGTGTTTGGCAAAGAGGGCAAGGCTGTAAGCTGATTGGAGCTGCAATCTATATCAACCAAACCGGCAGGCAATGCCTGAAGCGCATTGAGGCTGTTGTAATTGCAATACAACAGCGTTAAGCCTGAAGGCAGCGTGGGTAAGGTACTTAGCAGGTTAAAACCACAATTTAGCTGCGCAACGCTGGTTGGTAATGCAGGCAAGGTTAGGATTGAGTTGTTCTCGCAATCAAGATAGGTAAGCGAGGGCGGAAATGAAGGGATGGTATTGAGCTGGTTATTGCTGCAATCGAGATATTGAAGCGTGCTTGGGAAAGAAGGTATGATGGTTATTGAATCATAGTTGCATTCCAATGTATCCAGGTTCTTAAAATATTGAATGCCGGTTAAATCACGGATAGGCACTGATGAGCAATACAGGCCGTGGGTATTTAGTACGGTGCTACAGGTGGTGTCTAACTGGTTGCCGGTCATACAACCGGCAAAACCATTGGCATCAAGCCAGGTTACAAAGTGGGCATCGGGTATGATAACGTATTGTGCGCGGAGGGGGTGAGCATTTATCAGTATAAAAACTACCAGGCAAAACCGGACAACTTGGGTAGATAGCAGTTTCATATATGTCATTTGCCCAAAGATAAGCGTTGTTTTTGTTAAGCAGGCTCATAGTTAACAAGGCAGGCGGTTTGAATCTTATAGTATAGACAGGTCTGTTACAGATTTGTCTTATAAGACTTATTTAGGTATTGATGAAATCAGTCATTACAAACAATATTCGCACTTTTTGTTGATAAGGATTAATAAAACGTGATTACTTAACATAGGATACAATCTGTTAACGCAGAGATAATAAACTTCTAATTGAGAAATAACCACATCGCCGCAACTTTGTATCCTGTTAGAAAGATGCAATACCTCCCTTTGTTTCGGACTTAATATATAAGGACACGCTTTTTATCTGAGTACTAAAATTTAAGTAATGCCAAAATTTTTACGTTTTGTTGCAGTAGTAATTGTTATTTCCGTAGCTCTGCCTGGTTGGGCACAAGTTCAACTGGTAGAACATTTTGATGAGGCTACCACTTCTGCAACCAGTGGTGGTACAGGTATGCCCACCGCATATTCAATAGGTAATTATGTTTTGAGTTCGGGGACATGGAACTTCGCGGTGGACGTAACTACCAACACAAATACCACTTACGTTAACTCGGCTCCTCAATCCTGTCAATTAAAAAGCAGTACCGGAGCAGCCATTACTTCACCAACAATAACCACCGGAGGAGTTTCTACCGTAACTTTTTATGCCACAGGAAGTTCCTCCTCTGGCAGCGTTCAGGTAAATTACTCAACAAACGGAGGTTCCAGTTGGACGGCAGCAACGGGTTCGCCGTTTAACAGTTTACCTGTTAATGCTGCTCCAACATTACAAACCGCAACCATTAATTCCACAGCGGCAAATATTCTTGTTCAGTTTTACAGGGCTGGTGCCACCATTTACCTGGATGATATAACCATAAAAACTTCGGTACCAGTTACCCAGGCCACAAGTGTTACTTTTGCAAGTGTGGCGGGAACTTCCATGACAGTGGGCTGGACCAACGGGAGCGGTGGAAGGAGATCTGTATTTGTGAAGCAGGCATCGGGCGCAATAACCAACCCAACAAATGGCACGGCATATACTGCCAGTTCTGACTGGTCCAGTAAAGGTACACAGCTTGGTTCATCCGGATATTATTGTGTTTACGATGGAACTGGTAGCTCAGTGGGCTTAACCAATCTGGTTGCCAATACTGCCTATTACGTTCAGGTTTTCGAGTATAATTGCAACAATAATACCTCACCTTCGGCCACAAGCATTGCATATAACACAAATACGGCTTCCGGAAACCCTGCAAACCAAACAACAGCAGCCGCTTCCCCCGCTATTACCAGTTTATTAGCTGCAAATGCTACCTATGGCACATCTGGTTTCAGCTATACCATCACCGGTTCCGGCACACCAACCAGTTATGGCGCCTCCGGTCTGCCAGCAGGTTTAAGTGTAAATGCTTCAACCGGGGCCATTACCGGTACTCCAACAGTTGCGCCGGGAAATTATAATGTTACTATTTCCGCAACAAACGCCTCAGGCACGGGTTCTGCTACCCTGGGAATAACTGTGGCAGCCAAAGCGTTAACTGTTACCGGTGCCGCTGCTGCAAATAAAGTTTATGACCGGACAACAACGGCCACCATATCCGGCACTTTAAGCGGAATATATAATTCAGATGCCGTAACACTAAGCGCTACCGGAACTTTTGCCAGCGCTAACGTAGGTACCGGTATTGCGGTTACCTCTACCAGTACGCTAGCCGGCGCGGCTGCGGGTAATTATACCCTTACCCAGCCAACCGGCCTTACCGCCAATATAACTGCTGAAAATCTTGCTGTTACGGGGGCAGCAGCAAATAATAAGCCCTATGATGGAACTACCTCTGCCACTATTTCAGGAACCCTGAGTGGAATCATTTCTCCGGATGTGGTTACTTTGAACGGAACCGGAACTTTTGCAAGCTCATCCATTGGTACCGGCATATCGGTAACATCAACCAGCACGCTAGGCGGAGCTAATGCAGGTAATTATACCCTTACACAACCAACAGGTTTAACAGCTAACATTACCGCACCGGCGCAACCGGTAATTAACAGCTTGTTAACCGCACCGGCCACTTACGGAACCTCATTTACTTATAACATTACTGCTACCAACACGCCTGCCTCATATAGTGCATCTGGTATGCCTGCAGGCCTTAACGTAAATACCTCTACAGGTGCTATTACGGGTACGCCAACCGTTACCGGAACTTACAATGTAACAATTTCGGCAACTAATCTCGGAGGCACCGGCTCTAATACTTTGGTTATCACCATTGCTCAAAAATCCCTTACGGTAACCGGTGCTGCAGCTTCTAATAAAGTATATGACCATACCACTTCAGCCACGGTAACAGGTACTCTTAGCGGTATTTACGGAAGCGATGTGGTTACTCTTAATGGTACAGGAACATTTGCAAGTTCCAACGTGGCCAATGGAATTGGGGTTACTTCAACAAGTACCCTGGGTGGGGCTAATGCGGCCAATTACATACTGGCACAGCCTTCCGGCCTTACAGCAAATATTACAGCCCTTGCACTTACCATAACCGGCTTAACCGCCAATAATAAAGCATACACCAAAACCAACGCGGCAACTTTAAACGGTACTGCAACTTTGAACGGGGTACTGGTCGGAGATGCAGGGAATGTTACTTTGGGAGGAACGGCAACAGCTACCTTTGCTTCTGTTAATGTGGGTAACGGCTTAGCGGTTACTGTGACCGGATATACTATCAGCGGAACGGCCTCAGGTAACTATACCCTTGCACAGCCATCTGGCCTTACAGCAAATATTACTGAGGCCACCTTAACGGTTACAACTGCCGCCGCAACTAACAAAGTTTATAACGGAACCAATGCTGCTACCATTACCGGAACCCTGAGCGGGATAATTTCAGGAGATGTGGTAACGCTGGCGGGTACCGGAACATTTGCGACTGCCAATGTGGGTAATGGTATTGCGGTTACTTCAACAAGTACCCTGGGTGGTGCAAGTGCCGGCAACTATACGCTTACCCAACCAACCGGATTAACAGCCAACATCACAAAGCTTACTTTAACAGTTACAGGTATTTCGGCCGCCAATAAAGTATATGATGGCACAACCACAGCAACGCTGAGCGGAACAGCCATCCTGAGTGGCGTATTGGCTGCGGATATATCCAACGTTACTATAGGTGGAAGTCCGGTTGCTGCTTTTGCTTCAGCAACGGTGGCAAACGGAATTGCAGTATCGGTTTCAGGATATAGTATCAGTGGTTCTGCTTCGGGTAATTATTCATTAAACCAGCCAACCGGGCTTACTGCTAACATTACCAAACTGGCGTTAAATATTACCGGGCTTACCGCCAACAATAAGGTTTATACCCGGACAAATACCGCTACTTTAACTGGCACACCAACCTTAAACGGAGTTTTGAGTGCGGATGCAGGAAATGTAACCTTAGGCGGTACAGGTGCTGCAACTTTTGCTTCTGTTAATGTTGGTACCGGGATATCGGTTACTGTTACAGGATATACCATCAGTGGAACGGCTTCGGGCAACTATTCGCTAACGCAGCCAACGGGGCTTAACGCAAACATAACGGCAGCAACACTAACAATTACCGGTGCAGCTGCGGCTAACAAAGGATATGATGGAACAACGTCGGCTATAATAACCGGTACTTTAACCGGAATAATTTCGGGCGATGTGGTAACGTTGAATGGCACCGGAACATTTGCTTCGTCTGCAATAGGCAACGGCATAGCCGTTAACTCTACTTGTA
>CAISWS010000511.1 GCA_903889265.1 uncultured Bacteroidota bacterium | reverse complement strand
TTATCAGGTATGCTGCGTTTGTGGTTATCGGTATTGGTTTTGCCAAACTCTATTTATCGCAAACCGAAATAGGGCAGTTCGAAACGTTCATTCTTATAAGCGGTATGGTTAGTTTCTTTTGGGTAAGTGGCGTTATAAATGCCATGCTATCCGTTTACCCTAACAAAAGCGCTGAAACCCAAAAGGCAATTCTTACCAGCACATTTTTATCGCTCACCATATTCAGCCTGCTGGCTGCTGCATTCCTTTATTTCTTTTCAGCCAACCTGTTTACCTTTTTGCATAAAGCGGGTGACCATCACATCGCCAACCTTTCAATTATTTATCTACTGCTTACCGGGCCATCCTTTATTACAGAATATATACTGTTTTTAAACGAAAAAAACAAAGCGGTCATTTTATATGGCAGCGTTACTGCGCTTCTGTCAGTTGCGCTGGCATTAATACCGGTAGCGCTACATTACCCTGTAGAATATGCCATTTGGGGCCTTATAATAGTAGCCGGTATTAAACTGATAGTAGCTATGGCGGTACTTCAAAAATATGCAACGCTAAAGCCCGGCTTCAGCCTTCTGATTAAAACAATGGCTGAAAACCTGAAACTATCAGCACCTTTAATTGCCTCCGTTTTTGTATCCGGCTCTGCCGAGTATATTGATGGCCTGATAGTAAAAACCCAGTTCGACGACCCATCGCTTGCACTATACCGCTATGGTGCCAAGGAACTGCCTGTGTTACTTATTATAGCCAACACCTTCAGCACATCCATGATACCCGCCATAGCCGCCAACCTGCAAACAGGATTAAAAGAACTAAAAGAGAAGTCGGCTAAAATGATGCACATCTTTTTTCCGCTTACTATTATACTAATGCCACTAAGCCCTTTCTTATACAAGTATGTGTTTAACTCGGGGTTCCTGTACAGCTCGCTCATTTTCGATATCTACCTTTTACTGGCCATACCCCGGCTGCTATTTCCGCAAACTATATTAATGGGCATGCAAAAAACTTCATTTCTGCTGCTGTCTTCTGTATTGGAAATTATCATCAATCTATCACTCAGTATTTACCTGGCACAGCAAATTGGCCTGCCCGGCATCGCCATCGGTACTTTTGTTGCCTACACTTTCGATAAGCTTTTTCTGATTTCCGTCAACCGTTTTTCGTCCGGAATCGCGGTCTCAAAATACGTACCACTCATCCCCTACTTTGTATACGTAATTTTGACGTTTGTATCGTTTTTTTGTAGCTTACAAGTACTCAAAAATTGTTGATTTTTTTTCGTAAAAATTGCATTCTTAAAAGCTGACTCTCAATCAGTTACAAGCCTTCTTTTATTTTGACTTAAATCGTGAAACTTTTTGAAAGAAGGGGGCGTAAAGCTATCTATAAATACTCCCCGATAATTTCGAAAAACATGAAAACATTCTACACCATTTTAGCGCTAACCCTGGCCACAGAATTTGCAGATGCAAAAACCTATACCCTTGGTTCCGGAAAATGGACCGATGCCAAAATCTGGAATAACGATTATCCGGGCACCATCATCAAAGCCGATGACGTTGTTATCATCACCGGACAGGTTACTATGAACACCGGCATTGTGGTGGAAGGAATGCTAACCGTTGAGAAGGGTGCATTTATGTTTGGCATGAAAGACCTGGTAATTTCTAAATCGGGCAGGTTTATAAATAACGGTAACACCGTAATGAAAAGGATTATAAACGAAGGCAGCATCAGCAACAACCTGGTAATGGAAACCATGAACGATATGGACAACAAAGGTTTGATTGAAAACAACAACAACATGGTTGCCGGCAACAACTTCGAAAACATGGGTGGCGATGCCAAAGGTAACGGTGGTGCCTATTATGTAAACAACAACGTTTTTACTTCTCCATCTTCAAACTTTGGTGTGCAGGTAAAAGTGTTTTATGGTAACGAAATCGAAAACTCAAAAGATGCCCCACCTTCTACCCCTTTATCTTTAAGCGCATCATTCAATTCAAACAACGGAGTGGTATTAAATATATCAAACCCACAAAAGTTGGATATCGTCTCTTACCGCATTGAAAAAAGCCTGGACGGAAGCAACTATACACTACTTGGCGTTCTTTCTGATAACAACGGAACTATGCACTATACCGATGGCAAAATAGGCAACGCCATCACCTACTACCGCGTAAAAGCCCTTAATGCCAGCGGCGAAGAAATCATTCTCCCCATAGCCACCGCCAAAGCGCCGGCACCGGTATCACCCAAAGCCTACTCATACGCCAACTAATAAACCACACATAAAGATTAACCAAATACAGCGGGCCTTGGCGCCCGCTTTTTTTATGTGGTAATCATAGTCCTGCTTCTAAAATCCTGGTTCTTGCTTCTGCCTAAGGCACCATAAAATCCAACACCGCACTTGCAGTAACAGTCCCACCAGGCCCCAGGGTAAACGCAGTATTAGCCTCACTCACATAATCCCCGCTATCCAAAACCCCATCCCCGTTCGTATCATAATAAACATACAAATAATAACTGCCCGGGTGCATCAGCGTAAACGTATACCCTGGTTGCCCGGCCTTTAAAATTACATACCGGCTGCGGTAAATCATATTGGCAGTATTAAAGGTAACCCCATTAATAAGCGGCTGCGTGGTAACCAGAAGAAATACATGCTTGCTGGTATCCAAAGTATAATTTGAAGTATACGACAAAGCAGCCAGGCCCACATAGGGCTGCGCACTTGCCGGGTAAGGGTCCCCGACATTCTGGTAATAAATGCTTTCAGTAACATGCGCAAACGTGGTATCAAAATTCTGTACCATCACCTTTTGCGGAAAATTAAAATGTGCAATAGCCGGCTGGCAACTGCTGGTATCCTGCAGCTTAGCCCTCCACTGCATGTGCGGTGTTGGCATAGCCTCAGTGTTATATACATTGGTAAACGCCAGTATTATAAGGCTATCCTGCTTAAAGGTAACATCAACAATGGTCCGCTTCGTGCCCTTCACAAAATCAGCAAAACGGTAAAACGACTGACTGCCTGTTTCCGAAATACTATCAATCTCCATGTACGAAACCCGCTGCAAATTGCTAAACGCCCCACCGTTCCTGAACGCCAGCTTATAGGCCGAATCGTGATAACAAATAAAAAAAGACATAAAGATATTATTGGCTGTGTCCAGCTCGTTCTTCGCCCCCACCTGCCCGGCACTGTATGGCCTGAAATCAACTATCCACTCCGGGTAACTACCCAGCGCCGTTTCCGAAATCACCCCTCCATCCCAAATACCGCAAATCTTGCTCAACAGGTTATAACCCATCACCTGCGTACTTGCAGTAATTGGCGGTGTTGTATGGTTAACCACCACCTGTTGCTGCTGCGTGGTGTCCTTCTTCCTGCAGGCATAAAAAAACATACTAAAAATACATAAAGTAAAAATCAGGCGGGTGCGCATAGTGCATCTGGTTTAACCCAACAAAGGTGCTAAAATATCCGTGCAATGTTGTTGGCAATGGCGCCAAATGGATAAAAGCGGAATGCTTGCTTCGCCAAACCAATGCCTTAATTACTACGGGGTTTACAATACAAAAGTGTAAACCCAATTAGTGGTAATTTTACACCAAATCATTGAAATTCAGCAAACAACAAATATCATAAACAACAAATTGTAAACCCTCTCTTAAGCCATCAGCAATGCTACCGTAAACCCATCCACTGGTTCTCCCTTCCCAATTTTTCCTTTTCACTTACTAAATTTTGCGCATGGTTGTATTTCATCCGGCCTCTAAGCTATTTCCGTTAAGAAAATGATTCTTGCGTAACCGGAATAAAAAACGCTGTATGAGACTAAGGCACAGTAAACTACAGCGTCCGATAGGCAAACCGCCAACTATAAGCGCCACAGGTGTGTCGGGTTCGTTTATTTCATGCGTAGAGAAGAATTTTTAGGAAATTGCTTAGCAGCCTTGTCCCGATAGCTATCGGGATTGTTTCTTTTGCGTCAAGGCAAAAGAAAGAGAATTAAACTTTGAGGGGCGCAATCAAAAGCCTTGCGATGCCCCTTTGCCAATTAATACCTAAATCGTCCCCAAAACACAATAATCCCACTGCCATTCCGTCCTAATTACAGACAAAAGCGCCCCCAAAAACCCTTTTGCACGTAATTTGTTATTACCATTGCATAACCAAAAACTGAAAGTTATATGTTTAGCCTGTATGTATTAGGTATCATCCTGCTTATTGTTAGCTGGGGAATAGGTGCCCGTTTAAAAAGCAAATTCAAACAATACTCCGAAATCTCCTTTCGCGGAAACATGTCCGGCGCCGAAGTAGCACAAAAAATGCTGCGAGATAACGGCATTACCGACGTTCAGGTAATCTCTGTCGAAGGCCAGCTTACCGACCACTACAACCCGGTTGAAAAAACCGTAAACCTGTCGCCCGAGGTTTATATGGGCCGTAGCGTAGCCGCCGCCGCCGTTGCCGCACACGAATGTGGCCACGCCGTACAACACGCCCATGCATATGTGTGGTTAGGCTTGCGCACCCAACTGGTACCTGCAGTAAGCTTCGCCAGTAAGTATATGCAATGGATATTGTTGGCAGGTATATTAACCATCAGCGTGTTCCCTTATCTGCTGCTGGTAGGCGTAATATTTTTCGCCTTCACAACCATATTCTCTTTCGTTACCCTGCCGGTAGAGTTCGACGCCAGCAACCGCGGACTGGCCTGGCTCGAAAGCTCCGGCATTACCACATCACAAGAGCACGAAATGGCCAAAGACGCCCTCTTCTGGGCCGCCATGACCTACGTTGCCGCCGCCCTTTCGTCGCTTACCTGGTTACTATACTATGCATCATTACTGGTGCGCAGAAGATAATAACCTGATTTATATTTTTGAAAAGGCCATCTGTGGGAAACGGGTGGCCTTTTTTTATTG
>CAISWS010000510.1 GCA_903889265.1 uncultured Bacteroidota bacterium | reverse complement strand
CAACAGGAAGCCATTGAAAAGAAAGAACAGGAAATAAAGAGCGCCTACGCCAGCGGAAGAATGACCAGTGGCGAATTGAAGAAGGCTAAGGAAATGATTGTGCAGTACGAAGCTTCAATTGCTGATATGAAAAAGCAGATTGACCAGTTAACTGCTGAAAAAGCCCAGCTTACTGACCAGAACCAAAAGCTGAATACTGACTTAAACAGCGAAAAACAAACTACATCGCAATTAACCGAGCAGAACAAAGGCCTTAGCAAAAAGGTGGAGTTAGGTTCGTTGCTACAGTTAAAGAACATCGTTATTGAAGGTATTGAGAAGAAAAAGAATGGTAAAGAAGTAACCGAAAAACACGTAAAGAAAGTTGAAAGCCTCCGCGTAACATTTGAAACCGGCGATAACAAAGTGCTTGAACCCGGTAAGGTTAGCCTTTACATGAGGATTATTAACCAGAAAGGCGAAACCATTTCAGTAGCAGATGAAGGCTCTGGCACCCTTAAACTTGCCGGCACTGACGAAACTATCCAATACACCAAGCAGGTTGATATTGACTGGGCCCAAACCAACAAAAAAGTTGTTGTTTACTGGAGCTCAACCATCAAAGCACCCGGAACCTACAAAGTTGAAATTTACCAAAGCGGCTACGCTATTGGTTTAGCACAGGCTGAGTTTAAATAAGCGCTGCTTTAATCTATTTGAAAAGCCTCCGAGTTACCGGGGGCTTTTTTTATTCCCCGCTTTAATACCAATACATTTTAACGCAAAGGGCGCAAAGTAAATACAACGCAAAGAACGCAAAGGAGTGATGCAAATCTCTTTGCGGTCTTTGCGTCAGCCTTTGCGCGCTTTGCGTGAACGGCTATTGGCACCTTCCGTCTCGTTATGGCCTGCCTGAGTATATCAGCCGAAAATAGCGAAAGTTAACAGGCATCCATGCAGGAAAACGGTCAATCTTTTACTATCCCAAGTCCGCTATCGCAAAACAGAAGGCAAGATACGGCAGGAACGTAAGGTGTTTATTGAACTTAAATTCTCCTTTTTCTTTCTGCCCATTGTGGGCTAAGCCGTGCAAGTAATTCCAACTGCTTATTGAGCCTAAGCGTATTAGAGTCTTCTTCGTTGTTGTGTGCATTATATTTTAAACTCCAGACCATAGTTCGGGCTATGTCGGTGAAAACCATGTATAGCAGGTCATTTAAGTCAAGCGCTAATTTTCTAAACCTTTCTTCGCCCCTTCCTGAGTAAATATATTCATACCCATGCCATGCGGCCAAATTTCAATTCGTAAATCTGAAAACCCTTTGTACGCCTCAGTTTTGGGCAGAGATGTCTCATCTCCGTCAATAAGTTTGATGATATCAATCAATAGTTGATTTAATTCTTCCGCTGTAAGCAATCGTTCCCGCATTCTGTAAATTTATTAAACAAAAAAGGCAACCCCAAAACCGAGGTTGCCTTTAATCTTAATACTTACTACTCAATACTAATCCTAGTAACGGTAATGATCGCCTTTGAATGGTCCGGTTTTCTTAACACCGATGTAGGCAGCTTGTTTGTCGTTTAGTTCTTCCAGTTCAACACCAATTTTCTCCAGGTGCAGTTTGGCAACCATTTCGTCCAGGTGCTTAGGTAAGGTGTAAACGCGGTTTTCGTAACGTTCAGCATGTTGCCAAAGTTCTAATTGAGCCAATACCTGGTTGGTAAACGAGTTGCTCATTACAAACGATGGGTGGCCTGTAGCACAGCCTAAGTTAACCAAACGGCCTTCAGCCAATACGATGATATCTTTGCCGTCAAGCGTGTATTTATCAACCTGTGGCTTAATAACGTCTTTTGTTTTGCCGTGGTTTTCGTTCAACCATGCCATGTCAATTTCGTTATCAAAGTGGCCTATGTTACAAACCACTGCATTATGCTTCATAGCTTTAAAATGCTTGCCCTGGATGATATCGCAGTTACCTGTTGCAGTTACAATAATATCAGCCTCTTTAATGGCGGTATCCATCTTCTTCACTTCATAACCTTCCATAGCAGCCTGTAAAGCGCAAATAGGGTCAATTTCAGTTACAATTACACGCACACCAGCGTTGCTTAATGAATCAGCCGAGCCTTTGCCCACATCGCCGAAACCTGCAACAACAGCTACTTTACCAGCCATCATCAGGTCAGTTGCGCGACGGATAGCATCAACTAATGATTCGCGGCAGCCGTATTTGTTATCGAATTTAGATTTGGTAACAGAGTCGTTAATGTTAATGGCAGGTAATAACAAAGTGCCATTCTTTTCGCGCTCGTATAAACGGTGAACACCGGTAGTGGTTTCTTCCGAAATACCACGGATACCTTGCGCTAACTCAGGGTATTTATCAAATACCATGTTGGTTAAATCGCCACCGTCATCCAATATCATGTTCAAAGCCTTTCCGCCTTCAAAAGCGAACAGGGTTTGCTCAATACACCAGTCAAATTCTTCGTTGTTCATTCCTTTCCATGCAAAAACCGGAAAACCTGCAGCAGCAATAGCAGCGGCAGCGTGGTCTTGCGTAGAGAAGATATTACAGCTGCTCCAGCTAACTTCGGCACCCAGTTCTTTCAGGGTTTCAATTAAAACCGCTGTCTGAATGGTCATGTGTAAACATCCGGCAATACGTGCGCCTTTTAAAGGTTTTTCTTTACCGTATGTTGCACGCAGCGACATTAAGCCCGGCATTTCAGCTTCGGCAAGCAAAATTTCTTTTCTGCCCCAGGCAGCAAGGCTCATATCTTTTACTTTGAATTTTTCTTTAGTCTCCATTGTTGTTGACATAGGTTTTTGATTTTAAGTGCGCAAATATAATGATTTGGATTGAAAACGTTTAACAGGGCGTATATTGTTATAAATCACGGGTAGTCAAACATGAAACCGATTAATAAGTTCGCTAAACCAGCGTAAAGGCTCTGTTAAACAGTGTAGCATCACATGCTTATCTCATTTACGGGGATTACTTCGGTGTTTTCAGGCATTTTCTGCCTTTTTTACAGCACTTCAGCTACAATAAAAACACTGCCTGCTACCAGAATCAGGTCGCTTTTGCCAGCCTGCTTTTTTGCAGCTTTCAATGCCTTCCGCACGGAGGGATAAACCTCTCCCGCCAGCTTATAAGCAGCAGCCTGTTGCTGAAGTTGTTTGGCATCCAGTGCCCTGGGAATATTGGCGTTACAGAAGTAGTAACGTGCCTTTTTGGGTAAAAGCGAAAGATTGACTGAAATGTCTTTATCGCCCACCGTTCCATAAACAAAATGGAGCTTATTATACTTCAATTTGGCCAGGCCCTGCTTTAATTCCCTTAACCCGCCTTCGTTATGCGCACTATCAAAAATGATAAGTGGTTTTTTGTGCATCACCATCCAGCGGCCAATAAATGAGGTATTACTTACCACGTTTTTAAGCCCCCGATGTATAGCTTTTTCTGAAATTTCAATCTTCTGTTTTTGCAGTTCCTCAATTGCGGCTAAGGCAGTGTTGATGTTCTTTTTCTGGTAATTACCCTGCAGGCCGGTTTTTACATCCGCGTTCCGTTTCTGTGCATCCGCAAACACTATTTCAGATTTTGTTTGCCTGGCCTTTTTTATAAAAACCGGTTTTGTTTCCCTTTGGGTTTCGCCAATTACCACGGGTATTCCGGGTTTTATTATGCCGGCTTTTTCACCGGCTATCAGGGGCAAAGTGTTGCCTAAAAACTGCTGGTGGTCAAAGCTGATGTTGGTGATAACCGAAAGGAGAGGATTAACAATATTGGTGGAGTCGAGCCTGCCGCCCATGCCGGTTTCAAGCACTACAAAATCCGTTTTCTTTTCTTTAAAATAAGCAAAGGCCATGGCGTTTGTTATTTCAAAAAAAGAGGCGTTAATGGTTTTAAACTTATCTATGTTTTCGGTTACAAATCGGGTTACAAACTTTTTGCTTATCAGTTTGCCGTTTATTTTAATGCGTTCGCGGTAATCGGTATAATGCGGCGAAACAAATACACCCACCTTATAACCCTGTTCCTGTAAAATGGAAGCTATGATGTGGGTTACTGAGCCTTTTCCGTTAGTACCTGCCACATGTATAAAGCGCAGGCCGTTTTGCGGGTTGCCGAGTATATCGCAAAGCTGAATAATGTTGTGCAGGTCTTTGCGGTAAGCCGATGCCCCGGTTTTTTGAAACATGGGCAATTGTTCAAGCAGGTAATGAAGGGTCTCAGAATAATTCAAAACAGGATGATTTTTAAATGATATAAGCGCCCTGCGAAAGTAGAAAATTGGCGCGTGTATTAGCTAATACCGCTTGCATGGCCCCACAAAACAAAACGGGCATAGTTTGCGCTATGCCCGTTTTAACTGCCTGAAGGATGTTTAAACCAACTTACCTTCCGCTGTTGGTTATCAGCACTTTTTTGGTTGTAATTTCCTGGTCATTTCTAACCATTACAATCATATAGGCGGCCTCAATGTTGTCTATCTCTTTCTGATAAACCACATTGTTAACTACCTTTTCGTTGCTAATTTCCTGGCCAAGTATATCGTAAATAATTACTGTGGCATCGTTTAATTGCGCATTGGTAAAATCTACATATACCTTGTTGTTGTGGCTCCATATTTTAAGGCCACTTGTGCCGCTGATGTTATTCAAACCTGTAGCAGTTGTCGCATTAACCGTAATGCTTTCAGTTTTTGTTGAACTGCAACCTGATGCACTGGTTACCATTAAACTTACCTGGTAAACACCCGGCTGCGTAAAGCTTACCGAAGTGGTAGAACCGTTGGCTGTTGCTCCGTTGCTGAAGT
>CAISWS010000509.1 GCA_903889265.1 uncultured Bacteroidota bacterium | reverse complement strand
ACCCGGGGCCGTGGAAGTCTTAAAGCTATTAATGCCTTTGCCTTCATTATCTGACTATTATTTGGTCGGCGGTACTTCATTTGCTTTGCGTTTTGGCCACAGGCTTTCTGTCGATTTGGATTTGTTTACTCAGGGCGATGTAGATTACGACAGAATAATCAAAGCGGTTAAAAAACTACAACCAGCAAGCTATAAGGAACTGTTCAAAGGTAAAACGGGCATGCAATTAGTTATAGATGGCGTAAAATGTGATTTTGTAAAATATGCATATATCAATATTTCGCCCGCAGAAACTATTGAAGGAATCCGGATGCTTTCTATTCAGGATGTAGCCTGCATGAAGCTTTCCGCTATTTCGCAGCGAGGAGCAAAAAAAGATTTTTATGACTTGCATTTGTTACTGGAACATTACTCTATTGAGCAATTGCTTTCCTTCTTTCGTACGAAATATCCTGATTTGGCCACTTTCCATATTGTAAAAAGCATGAATTATTTTGTTGATGCTGAAAATCAGGTTGGCCCTGAGTTAAAAACAAAATTAAGCTGGGAGGAGCTACAGAAAGATATTGATCGACGAGTAAAGGATTACCTTAATAAAGTGTAAGGCATTAATCTATGCAAAAATAAAAACCCACCATCCTTAACGATTTACAAACTTCGTTCGAAGTTCTTTACAAAACAGCCAACCTGGTACCTGATGCATTATTCAATGCCTCCAGGGAAAACAAATGGACTCCTGCTGAAAACATCAGCCATTTAATTACAGCCACTAAAATGACTGCGCTGCCATTTACGCTGCCAAAGTTTGTGCCGGCATTACTTTATGGCAAAAGCAGTGGCAAATCAAGAACGTATGATGAATTGGTTGCTGCTTACGAAAGTAAACTAGCCAGCGGGGCCAAAGCCACAGGCGTTTATGTACCGAAAAAAACAAATTACGAACGCGAAAAACTGAGCGCCTCCATATTAAAAGATGGAAATAAATTAGTGGATGCAATCGACCAAAAATGGACAGAAGAACAACTGGATAACTATTGCGTAGCCCACCCTATTTTAGGCAAACTTACCATGCGCGAGCTGGCTTACTTTACCATTTACCACAACATTCACCACATGGAAACTATCCGGAAATATTATTTGTAAGTCCTACAGCTTTATCGTCCGCATAAAATCCACCGTAACCTGTATATCATCATAAAGCACCCGGTCTTTATCGTAGTAAGGCACCAGTTTGCGGTAATCGGCTTTTATCTTTTCAATCAACGGCGAGCTTTTGGGTTTGCGGAAATCAAGCGCCTGCATGGCTGTCATAAACTCAATGGCCAGCACCTTTTCAATGTTGTAAACTATTTTGTAGGTCTTAACTGCTGCGTTGGCGCCCATGCTAACATGGTCTTCCTGCCCGTCGGATGAGGTAATGGTATCTACACTGGCGGGTGTTGCCAGTTGCTTGTTCATAGAAACAATTGCTGCAGCAGTGTATTGCGGAATCATTAATCCGGAGTTCAATCCCCCATCTTCCACCAAAAATTTAGGCAATCCTCGCTTGCCCGAAATAAGCTGAAACGTTCTGCGCTCTGAAATACTGGCCAGTTCGCACATCGCTATTCCCAAATAGTCAAGCCCGATTGCCAGCGGCTCTCCATGAAAATTTCCCCCACTTAAAATCAGGTCTTCCTCCTCAAATATTAACGGGTTATCGGTTACCGCATTTATTTCCTTTTCAAAAACCTCTTTTACCTGGCCAATAGCAAATTTTACCGCCCCATGCACCTGCGGCACACAGCGGAACGAGTAAGGGTCTTGTACGTTATTCTTAGGCTCTTTGGCTATCTCACTACCCTCTAAAAAAGCCAACACGTTCGCCGCACTTTCTATTTGCCCTTTGTGGTTGCGTACCCGCTGTATAGCAGGGTGATAAGGACTTAGCTGGCAATAAAATGCATCAGCTGAAATTGCCGCGCAAAGGTCAGCAAGCTTTTCAACCCGTTCTGCTTCCATAATAGAATAGCAGCCCCACGCGCTCATAAACTGCGTGCCGTTTAACAATGCAAGTCCTTCTTTGGCTTTCAGTTTGATAGGGCCTAGTCCGGCCTTTTTTAAAGCGCTGGCAGAATCCAGTTTTTCGCCTTTATATCTTACGGTACCCATTCCTAATAAGGGTAACGACAAATGCGCCAGTGGTGCCAAATCGCCTGAAGCACCCAACGAACCCACCTCCCATATAACCGGTAAAATATCGCTGTTATACAGGTCTGCGAGGTGTTGAACCGTTTGCAGCGAAATACCCGAATAGCCGAGCGAGAGCCCTTTTAATTTAAGCAGCACCATCAGCCTTATAACCTCTTGCTTTACCTCATCACCCATACCACATGCGTGGCTCATTACCAGATTTTCCTGCAATTGCTCTAGTTGATCACTTGCAATTTCCACATCGCACAAAGCACCGAATCCGGTGTTAATGCCATAGTAACGTGCCCCCGGTTCCGCAATTTTCTTTTCAAGGTATTTTCTGTTCGCTTCTATCTTCTTTTGGGCATCAGGCCCGATTATTATTTTAGGATTATCCGTAAGAAACTTGTGCAAATCGTTAATGGTAATGGTTTGCGTGTTAATGGTAAAGCCTGGGTGCATAGTTTAACCGGATTATTTAAATTTTTAATTTTTGCTTGCTATTTACTTTTGCCGAAGCAGGTAGAATGTGCTGCAATAAAGGGCAAATGTATTTCTTCTTTTAAAAAAAGAAATTAACACGCGTTCCTGACAGTAGAATAACAGTATAAAAGGAGAGGAAGATTAATGCGTAATAACAACCTTTTGAGCAAGGCTTGCGCTGTTGCTTCTTACAGCCACCACATAAACACCCGAAGCGTTGTTACTCATGTCAACAAGCAAGTCAGGTGTGGACACCGGGCCTGTTTTAATAGCCTGTCCTTGTAAATCATAAATGATATAAGTATAAACGTCAGCTGCAACATTATCTGTTTCAACCCGGATAGTGTTTTTGTCAGTAATTATTTTTACCGTGTTGCCATCAATAGTATTTACAGAAGTTCCCACTTCAATATACATCAGGGTATCTGACTCCGTCATGCATCCATAGTTATTTGAGCAGTTAACTTTAACTGTGTACACCCCCGGATAGATATAGAAATAGGTTGGGTTGGCTACTCCGGTAATGGTTGAACCATCACCAAAATCCCATACGTATTGTGTGGCGTTTGATGCCGCTGTGTAGAACTGAATATTCTGCATTACAAAATCGTGGTTGTTTGAAACATTTAAACCTGCAACCAGCAAGTGCTGATCTACAAATACATTTTGTTGCGGGGTATAAACGCTGTAATCAAACTCTACCCTGTAATTACCACCTGGTAAACCCGTAAAAGTAAAACTGCCTGTTATGTTGGTATCAATTGCTATCATTACTGAAGCAGAATCAAAAACCCTAATGGCAGACCAAACTATACTGCTGTCTTCAGTAACCATAATGATTCCATCGTTATTAAGGCAACCCGCCGGGCTTGACGCTAGCGTTGGCGGATAAGAAATATGCAGATAAAACCTGCTGTTTATTTCGCCAATCTGGTTAATCGAAATTTTATACGTTGACTGCCTGAGGTCGGTAAAAACATTCAGTTGCCTGTCCTCCAAAATCAGCATCGAAGCCGGATCAAAGTTAGAGTAAAGCTGTTTTGAAAAAGTAAAAGTGCCGCTATCAGATATAGCTAGTCCTAAACGTAAAATAGTGCTGTTATTAAAACCGCCATAGTCGTTTGAGCTGCAGGCAACATTATCCTGGGTAAAAGAATAAATCTGAGGTGTATTATCAGGCGATTGAAGCACAAACGCAACATCTTCCGGCGATACAAATAAGGGTGAAGCCCCTACCTGAAATCCTATCTGCGTTACCGATGCCAGGCCCGAAGCGCTATCCTGCACCATTATCTCAACCTGTTTTTCCGGCGATGACGAAAAAACGTTTGAAACAGCTGACACCAATAAGGAAAAAATCATGAAGATTTTTCTCATGCTTCGTTGAACCTGGATAAACAATTACTTTTAAACAAAAACACTTCCTTCTGCCTTTCAACAAATTCGGACCTGCTCACTAGGGGTGAAACGGTGAAATGATCAAAAAGTTTTAACGCATTTACGGTATAGGGGGCCGCACAGATCTTCCTCGCTTTACTTTCTAACTTTAAGATAGCAAAATTAACGTAAAAGCTATGAATTTTCTTTCCGATTTCTATGATCCCCGTCATCAGGTATAATATACACCCCCGCTGGCCAATTGTCAAGAAAAGCATGTTAAAGAGCCCTGGCAGGCCCTTATCGCAGCAGTTGGATAAGCTGATTTAAGGTCAAATCACTCTGAGTATCACGCGTTTGTGCATTTCTAAGCCTGAATTTGCCCGAGGCCTGTTCGTCGCCCCCTACCTCTACAAAGTACGCTATGTGTTTATCTTCAATGTAATTGAAGTGTTTTTGCTTTTTAACATTTCCAAGATACACTTCTGCGGCAATTCCGTCGCAACGCAGGGCATGGGCCTGCTGAAAAGCAAACTCCTCCATAGCCTCCTCGCGGGGTACAAACAGCACTTTAACCCCCTGCGATATGGTAGCCGGAAAGAGGTTTAACTCTTCCATTACATCATAAATCCTTTCAATGCCAAATGAGATGCCCACCCCGCTCATGTTTTTAGCACCAAATATTTCGGTCAGGTTATCATACCGGCCACCGCCGCCTAATGAGCCCATGGATATGTTATTGTTGGCCGGTGAGTTCTTATCAAGCACTACCTCCCAAATTATACCGGTGTAATAGTTAAGTCCGCGGGCCAGCCGTCCATTATAAATCAGGTTAGGAGCCGAATTGCCAATAACCTTTAGTAAATCAGAAATATCTTTATGCGCAGTTTCACCACTGGCATTTGCCCTGATATCCTCATCACACCATAAGGTGTCGGCATTTACAATAACTGAATTATAAAGCGCATCTGTTTCCGCCTTTATAAGGCCTGCAGCGTGCAATTCGCCTTCAATTTTACTCCATTCCATTTTATCAAGCTTATCAATACAGCTGATAATAAGCTCAGAAAAATCAGGCTTATTGATAACCGCAATTAGCGACTCTATTACTTTCCGGTGATTAAAGTGTATCAATACATCAATACCAAGCGCTTTAAAAACCTCAGCGTATATCAGGCTCAGTTCAACCTCGTTTAATAAAGAGGTACTTCCAATAATATCCGCATCGCATTGATAAAACTCCTGGTAACGGCCCTTCTGCGGGCGGTCTGCACGCCAAACCGGTCCAATGTGAAATCGCTTAAACGGAAATGCCAGGTTTTCCTGGTGTTGAACCACATATCGGGCCAGCGGCACAGTCAGGTCATAGCGCAAGCCCTTTTCAGCAATATGTTTCAGGGTCGCCTGAGAGTTGGCTGCGGCTAATTCATCTTTGGGCACATCTTTTAAAAAATCGCCGCTATTCAAAATTTTAAACAACAATTTATCTCCTTCATCACCGTATTTACCGGTCAGGGTTTCCATACGTTCAATAGCGGGGGTTTCAATTTCTTCAAATCCGTATTTGCGGAAAACGCTTTTAATAGTGTTAAAAATATAATTGCGCCTAGCTACTTCAACAGGCAAAAAATCGCGGGTACCCTTCGATAAGGCTGGTTTTATTTTTCTGATTTCAGACATGGCCGCAATTTACAAAGAAGTTTAACAGCCGGTAGGGCGCCGGTTTATTTGCCGGTATATTTCTCAATCAGCTTATCGGTAGCCTGGTCCAGCATCTTATAAACGGTTTCAAAACCCTGCTCACCCGGGCCGTAGTAAGGGTCGGGTACATCTTCAGGCTGTTGTTCCTCCACAAGGCTCATTATCGGCCATATTTTTTCCAGCTCATCTTCGGTGCCTGCCAATTCATTTACATCGCGCAGGTTTGAGCGGTCCATTACAAATATCAGGTCGTAATAACGCAAATCGGCTAAGGTAATGGGGCGCGAATGCTGGTAGGTTATATCAATACCATGCCGTTTCATGCAGGCAATGGCACGCTTATCAGGCAACTCGCCTTTATGATAGCCGCTGGTGCCGGCCGAATCAATTTCCCAGTCAGGCTTAAGTGCTGATACCTTATGCTGCAACAAACCGTGCGCCATCGGCGAACGGCAAATATTGCCCAAGCAAACCATCAATATTTTTAAAGACATGATTTATAAATACAACTTTTAAAGTTAAGGTGCAAAAGAAATGTTTCCCTGAAAAACCGGTGCTGTTTTTTCAAAAAAAAGAGGGAATGCGTTTTGCCACACTCCCTCTCCAATTGTAAAAATTCAGCTGATATTATTTAGCAACCACCAGTTGCTTAACCGCAAATTTTTCTCCCTGCTTTAATTGCATCAGGTAAATGCCATTGGCAAGTGCCGAAAGGTCAACCACAGTTTGAGTATCAGTAATATTTTTTGCTAAAACTGTTTGGCCTAAAATATTAATCAGGTTTATAGTTCCAGGGCTGTTCATATTATCAAACCTGACCGTAACCTGGCTGGCAGCAGGGTTAGGATACATGCCAAACGAAATCGCATCATTGGTATTAATAATACCTGATACGGTGTGTTTTGGCAAAATTCCAATCAGGGCTGCATCGGTGTCAACCGGGTTAAAGCCCGGTGTAGTCAGGTTGTTAACTGCAAAATACCCGTCACTGGTTCCGCTCCAACCCCAGTTCATATGCAGTTTACCGGTTGCATCATAACCATCGCAAACCCAGGCATGCCCGCCCTGTGTTGAATCACTCCCTTCATAAAAAATCGGACGGCCCAGGTTCAGGTCATGCTCCATCAAAGCAATCCACGCAGAATCAGTATAGTCTGACATGATTACCCCCTTAATAGTATCAGGGTCATACAAAAAATAATTCACCAGTGCATATTGAGTACAAAGTGAGTCGCCGTATTGCTGAAGTTCAATAGCCAGCAATCCTTCGGCACCACTTCCGTTCTGGTTATCGTCTCCATAATCCATGCCTACACTTACACCACAATCATACATCAACAGGTCCACAGCCGAATCCTGTGCCCCCGTTTCGTTTCCCATGCAAATAACCGGCATTAACGGCCACTGGTAGGTATGGGCTGCAAAATCCGAAGAAAGGGTGCCATAATTATTCGAATACCCATTTACAGTATCATCAACATAAGTAAATGAACCGGTGCCTTTGGCAGGGTAATTCCAGTATTTCATAATCTGTGCCTGGGCGGTGGCTACGCATCCGGTAAGGGCACGTTGTCCATCAGCAGTATCATAGGGACAAAACAGATTGTAGAAATACGGGGGAGGGTTTCCGGTACTTTCCTGGTCCCAGGTAGTTGCGCATAACGGACTAACCGAAGTGCTTTTCATATTATCGGGCATGGTACCTTGGGCATATGCCGTCCACTGTTTGGTTATTCCTTCAGAAGCTACAACGTGTTGCTGCACTGCATGATGAATGTTTTTGGCCGTTTTTCTTACCCAGCTATGCACGCCTACCCTTCCAAAATCCGGGTTAAAATTACTCTCGTTGGAATAAGCCAGTATGGGAATAATAATGTCATCCGCGGCCACAATAACAAAGCCTTTGGCAGGGCTCATATCAAACACATAAAAATCAACCGTGTTGTCGGTTTCGGTTTGTGTGTATTTTAATGTGGCGGTTAAAGGATTGTGCGCGGCAACATCCGGATAGTTAAGTGTAAAAAAATTAAGCGCAATAGCCTGTGCCTTTTGCTGTGTTACGGTGCCGGCAAAGCTGCAATAACCCAAAGCTGCCATCATAATTACAAGTAAAATCTGTTTTTTCATTACAAGTTTTTAAAGGTAAACCGAAAAATTTTTAGGGGAGTTAAAAGCCAAAGTAAGGCTTTTAATTTATGTCAGCAAAGGGGCAGTTGGATTCTGTGCCTGGTGTAGAATAAAACGGCGTGCCACCGGCACTGGTCGCTATCCCGGAAAACCTACTTAGCTATCACCAATTGCTTAACAGAGGTTTTATTTCCCTGGCTTAACTCAACCAGGTAATCACCTTCAGCTAGTCCATGCAGGTCTATCTGTGTTTGCGCCGCAGAAACGTGTTTAGAAACTAAAGTTTGGCCCAGAAGGGTTTTTATTAATATAGTGGTATTATCATAATTGTTATCCAGCGCAATAGTTAAGCTGCTGGTAGCCGGGTTAGGATAGATATTAAAAGCTATGTCACCCGTTGCATTGTTAATTGCTGAAGGCCCGCTGATTTCGGTGGCAGCAGTTTGTTTACACCCGTTATTATCTGTAATGGTTACCGAATAGCTGCCGGGTTTTAAATCCGAAATTTCAGGGCTGCTGGCGCCGTTATTCCACAAATATGAATATTCAGGTGTTCCGCCTGTAACATTTGCAACTGCTTTACCGTATACTATATTATCAACTATTACAGAAGTAATAATAGATACGTTCATTGAGTCGGGTTGTGTAAAATTTTGAGCATCGGCAGCAGTGCAGCCTAGGCTATCTGTAACGGTTACAGAAAAAATTCCGTCAGATAGTCCGGTTACAGCATGGGTATTGCCTCCATTGCTCCAGGCAAAAGAAATATTTTGATTATCAGGTGTAACCTTTGCGGTTGCAGTTGCGTATAACAAAGAACAGGTAGTATTTGAAGATATAATTTGAACGGCTAAAAAGGCAGGCTCAGCCAGGTTAACCGAAGTTGAAACAAAACAGCCTGCAATATCCGTAACAGTAACAGTATAATTTCCGGCAACCGGAGAGGGTACTGATAATGTAGTTTGATCACTACTCCATAAAAAAGAATAAGCCGGGGTGCCTCCCTGCGCATTTACATTTACCGAAGCATTTATAAGCGAGCACGTATTATTAAGCGCAGTTACAGATGCGGTAAGCAATTCGGGCTGTGTTACCGATGCCGAAGCAGATACAGTACAGCCGTTACCATCTGTAACAGTAACCCCATAATTGCCCACACCCAGGCCTGAGATGGACTGACTATCGCTACCGGTATTCCATAAATAACTATAGCTACCGGTACCGCCCGAAATTTCAATTTTTGCACTACCGTTGGTTAGGCCATTGCAGCTTATATCGGTAACCTCGGTGCTTTCAATATTCATTTTGTTGCTTACGGTTATGGTAATTTGCGCAGTAGCCGAAAGGCCCGCGCTATCTACAGTTACCGTATAAAGCGTTGTGGTTGCCGGGTTTGCCGTTGTTGTTGCACAGGTTGGGCAACTTAAACCTGTAGTTGGGCTCCAGCTGTAACTTGCATTTGCAGGCCCGCCTCGCGCTTTAAGGTTGGTTGTGCTTCCGCTGCAAATGGTAGTGTTGGCTGACCGGGCTGTAATGGCTAAGTCGTTCACCGGTTCAATACCAATTAAAGCTTCCTCTTTCGAACTGAAATTATATCCATCCACCGTAAGGGATGTTACATTAAAGTAACCGTTATCCACTCCGCCCCAGCCCCAGTTCATATGCAGCAGGTTATTGGCATCAAAGCCGTCGCATACCCAGGTGTGTGTACCTTCGCTGGTATCAGTACCTGCATATTGCACCGGCCTTCCCGCACTTAATTCACTTTCAATCAGGTTAAGCCAGGCGCTATCACTGTAGTTAGCAGCATAAACCCCTTGCAGTGTGTTTGGGTTATAAGAAAAATAGGTAGTGTATGCCATTTGCGCACTATGCTTCCACCCCGGAACATCCGAAGCTAAAACGTATGCCCCGCTTCCGCCCTGGTTATCATCGCCGTAATTCATGGTAACTGCCACACCGCATTGATACATTAAAGTGGCAATAGCAAGGTTAGGGCCGTTCAGGCTATCGGGCATGGCCGCCCAGTTATAGGTAGTTGCTGCAAAATTGGCAAACTGATCGCCGTAATTATTAAAGGCATACGGTGGCATATCGGCATATCCATACTGGCCGGTGCCCTGTGCAGGGTAATTCCAGAATTTCATAATCTGCGCCATGGCCGTAGCCACACAACCTGTAACCGCATGCATACTGTCAGCCGTGTTAAACGGACATAGTTGGTTGTAATAAGGTTCCTGGTCCCAGTTGGTAGATAGCAGCGGTGCCACACCGGTGGCTATATCTTTGGCATCGGTTGTTTTTTGCCCCTGTACATAAGCACTCCACTGGTTGCTGATGGCTGCACTGGCAACCGCTTTACGCCGAATTGCCTGGTAAATATGCTCCGCTGCATGGCCCATCCAGCAACTCAGGTTCGACCCTTTTGCAGGGATATTAAAGTCTGACTCTGTTGAGTATCCCAAAACCGGCGAAACCTGGTCATCCCCCGATATCATTACAAAACCCTTGCCCGGCCTGATGTTGAACACATAAAAATCAACGGTGTTATCCGCTTCGGTTTGAGTGTATATAAGTGTTGCAGTAATTACCCCTTTGCCCGTTACATTTTTGGTGGTTAGCCGAAAAAAATTGATGGCGGCACTTTGCGCAGTGCTTACATTAACCTTAGCGCCCATTGCCGGTGGGCATATTGCAATAAATGCAACAAACAGTATAAACAGGGAGCGTGCTTTTTTCATAGGCTAACTACAATATAACGCCATTGGCAAAAAATGTAAAGCCAAAAACGAAACCTTTTTAAAATGGCTGATTTTGAATACACTATAGCCTTTTACGAAACCATTGCACAGTTTATTGATAGTTAATTACTTGCGGTATTAATTGTAATATATATAAAATAACAGCGTTTGGCAGGTAACAAGGTAAGGGCTGTTGCAATTAAACCAGGCTTGTAAATTACAAGGTTGGGGTTGTAGAGGATTTTAGGGCATGATGAGTGGCGGGTTTTGTTGGGTGTTGTGGGTTATTAAAGTGCGGCCAGCAGCCTTACCACCTCCAGCGCAGCTCCTCCTTGAAAAAACTGGCCCTTACCCAAATTTATTTTCGCGGTTTTGGAAACCCGAAGGGTTGATATTATTATAGCGAGATGTCCAACAAGGTCATAAATCCCGAAGGGATGACATGATTGGGCCCGCTAAAAGTGTCGAACCATGCCATCCCTTCGGGATTTATGTGTTCATAGGCATTTACACTATAATAATATCATGCCATCGGCATTGGTTTTCCACATAAAGTCAAATTTGGGTAACGGTTAGTGATTCAGGAGGGGCTGTCCGCCGCCGCGGATGGTTACGGCTGTTCGTGCTGTCCGCCGCGGCGGATGGTTAAGGCTGTTAAAAATAAAACACCCCATAAATAATAAATTATAATTTATATTAGCCCTATAAACAAACCCGATGAAAAAATGCGCCCCTCTGCTGCTATGCATGTTTATAATTACCCAACTCCATGCTCAAACCTGGCAATGGGCCAGGGCGGGCGGCGGCATTGTTGACAGCCCTTTAACGCAGGGACCGTGGGAAAGCTGGGCTAAGGACATGACTGTAGACAAATGGGGTAATACCTATACGGTAGGGTTCACCTATGATCATACTCAGTTTACAGGTACCGATAGTACTTTCCCTTATTATGGGGGTGCAGATGCCTACATAGTTAAATATGATAAATGCGGAAATTTTGTCTGGGCCATTATAAACGGTGCAGATGGCGGAATTAATTTTGCTGTTACCTGCGATACTGATGGCAATATTTATGTGCAGTTTGCCGGGGCTGCTGATGGGTTAAACCCAGGTCATATACACACCAGCTTAACTAATGACTCGCTAATATATTCAGGCGGTTCTTATGTAATGAAATACGACCCCGATGGCAATTTAAAATGGATGAACCCAACCCCCATTTGGTATGCCTTGCCTCAATGTATGAAGATACGGCCTGATGGCTTGCTGGTGGGCATATTTTATTTCGCTACACAAGGGGCTACATGGCAGTCTTTTACAGTTTCCCCTGTTTACGGAGAAGGGACAGCCCAGGCATTAGTTTTATTGGATCCTGAGACGGGCAATGTAATTAAAGGCGCACTTTTGGATACATTAGAATATGGTGGGGACTTTGGTCTTACATTGACTAATTTTTCAATGGATGAAAATAATAATATATATCTACCGGTTAATAGCGGCGCCTTGGTGGCTACTTCATCTTACCCCAATGCATCATTTTTGGGGCAAACCTTAACTATTCCAGCTTACGCCGATATGCTATTGAAAATTGACAAGAATTTTAACCTTGTTAAATACCAGGCGGATGATAATTCTACTGTGGTGAATAGTGTCTCTTATTCGGAAGGAGCATTATATGCAGGTGGCCTGGAATTTGAATATAGCAATTATGTTACGGACACAGTAGGCGCATTGAATAATCAGGCAGAATACAGAGTCTACAAATTAGATACCGCCTCGCTTGCCCCTGTTTGGGCATCCAGCCCAACGGTGTATTCCGGTTCTCCGGCTGAAACCTACGTTGTAGCAACTTCGAAGCATGTTTACATGCTTACCAGTTATAGTGGCGAGTTGGTGTGGGGTGGAGATACTTCCGCCCTTAGTTATAGGCAAATATTATTCGACCTTAATAAAGCAACTGGTCAATTCGATAAATACATCATTGATTCCGGTTCTAACGGCAATACTACTACCAATATGATAATGGCCGATGCCCAGGAAAACCTGATTATAAACGGGCAGTTTAGCGGCACCTTTACCAGTGGTCCCAACACCCTAACCCCCTGGGGCGGCAGCCAGAGCCCGATATTTTTTATTGAAAAATGGGGCGTAGCCTGCGGCGATACTTTAAATACTGCTGATAACCCATACCCACCCACCAATTTGGTAACTACCACTGGTGGCACCAGCAGTATTAATTTGCAATGGGCAGATAACTCGCCTTACCGCATCAGCTTCCACATTTACCGCAGCCCTAACGGCATAAGCGGCTGGCAATTGGTTGATACTACAGCAGGCACCACAACAACTCTGGCTGATACCGGTTTAGCAAGTAATACCTGGTACTGGTATAAAGTAGTGGCCTGGAACAATGCAGGCGAATCGAACCCTACCAATATTGATAGCGCTAAAACATTGGGGTCTTCAGTTTCGCGAAGCATTACCGGCGCCGATACCCTTTGCGCCAACAGCACAACCGGTATTAACTACACAACAACGCCGGTTCCGGGAAGTACCTACACCTGGACTATAACCGGTGGCAGCATAACCGGTGGCGCAGCAACCAGCAGCGTAACTGTTAACTGGAACAGCACCGGGCCCTACAAACTAAAACTAACCGAATGTAACAGCGGCCTCTGCGCTGCTGATTCTGTTACCGCCATTGTAATTAAGCCCGTTGCCACTTCAACCATCACCCAAAGTATTTGCCCCGGCCAGTCGTTTGATGGCTATACTACCGGCGGTACGCATGTTGATACATTTTCTGCGGCTAACGGTTGCGATAGTATCCGTACTTTGCAGCTAACCGTTTTACCCATCAGCCGTTCAACCATAACCCATAGCATTTGCGCAGGCCAGAGTTTCCTTGGCCACAACCAAACCGGCACCTATAACGATACCCTCACAGGCTCCAACACCTGCGATAGTATACGCACCCTTAACCTTACCGTACTTAGCCCGGTTACCAGCACTGTTACCAAAGGCATTTGCCAGGGCTTCACATACAATGGCCACAGCGCTACAGGTACCTATATAGATACCTTTACGGGTGCCAATACCTGCGATAGCATCCGCACGCTGTTTTTAACTGTTTCAGCCAACATACAAACCACTATTAACCAAACCATCTGCGCCGGGCACAGCTTTGATGGGTTTACACAAACCGGTAATTATACCGATACCTTTACTGCCGCTGGCGGTTGCGATAGTATTCGCACCCTCAACCTTACCGTTTTAAACAACGCAACCAGTAACATACAACAAACCATTTGCCAGGGCCAGCAATACTACGGCCACAGCACCACCGGCACTTTTACTGACACGCTACAGGCTACTAACACCTGCGATAGCATCCGCACCCTGCAATTAACTGTGCTGCCTGTAACGCACGACACCGTTACCAAAAATATTTGCATGGGCCAATCTTATGCAGGCTATCATGCAAGCGGAACCTATACCGATACCTTCCAGGCAGTTAATACCTGCGATAGCATCCGCACTTTAAATCTTACGGTGCTGCCGGTAGCTACTTCCACCATAAACCAGATAATCTGCCAGGGCAGTCGTACGATGGCCATACCACTAGCGGAACTTATATCGATACATTCAATGCTGCCAATACCTGCGATAGTATCCGCACTTTAATACTTACCGTAACGGCAAACATTACCACCACCATAAGCAAAAATATTTGCCAGGGCCAGTTATACTACGGCCACGATACCACCGGTGTTTATGTAGATAGCTTTACCGCCGTGGGTGGGTGTGATAGTGTGCGCACCCTGCACCTTTCCGTAACCAATAACGTTACCACCAACATAAGCACCCAAATATGCCAGGGGCAAAATTATAATGGCCACACCACAGGCGGCACCTATGTAGATACCTTTGCCTCAGCCGGTGGTTGCGATAGTATCCGCATCCTGAACTTGACTATTAACCCGGTATACGCCGATACCATCATCCACGCTATTTGCCAGGGCGATACCTTTAACGGGCATACTATTGCCGGTTTCTTTACCGATACATTGCAAACGGTGGGTAGCGGCTGCGATAGTATTGTAACCCTTAACTTAACGGTTAATGCTTTACCGGTGGTCAGCCTTAGCTGGGATTCGTTGAAAGCATACTTTGTTCCTCCATTTAACTTTTCATATTGTTTGGGCTTTGAGCCACCCATACGACTAACCGGTGGAATGCCGTCAGGCGGCAACTATTACGGGCAATATGTTGCAAACGATACCCTGTTGCATATCCCTTTTAATTATACCGGCTACCCCAACGATACTATTTTTTACAGTTACACCGATACAATAACAGGTTGTAAGGCCATGGCCACAAATATTTTTGCTTTAAACATTTGCGAAGGCATTGCTGAGGTTAGTGCTGATAACTCCATCACCCTCTACCCCAACCCCGCCACCGACCAACTCTTCATCAAAACCGAAAACATCAATCCACAAACCATTACCATTTACGATGTTGACGGGCGCATGATATTTACACAACCTTTCAAACCTGAAATAAGCATTAGCCAATTAAGCAGCGGGGTTTATTTTATACAGGTGCAAAGTAATGAGGGTGTGGGGAGGAAGAGGTTTGTGAAAATGTAAAATCCCCAAAAAGCTCCCGCCCTAAACCGCGGCACAGGCTTTTACCACCTACAGGACAGCCGAACAGCCGTAACCGCGCATAGTTACGGCGGTTTAACCGCCAGTTAAGTTTAATCCATAAAGCCAATAGGCGCACCACTTTCAGTTTAAACAATTTAAAACCAGGTCCCAATTTTCTCAAAAAAAACCTCCAAATAAATTTGGTTTACAACATAAACTACTTTATATTTGTGTCATATTTATAACCAAAACATAAAACAAACTATATGGAAGCACAGGAAAAAAACCTTTCGCACACCGAAAGTTTAGCCATTATTCAAAACATGATAGCTACCGCCAAAAACAACCTTACCGACAACGGATTTCATTTTATGCTGTGGGGCACCCTGGTAATTTTAGCCAGCCTGGCCCAGTACCTGCTGGCCACGGTGTTCAACTACCAGTATAATTTTATTCCGTGGTATATAATGCCGGCCATAGGCTTACCCGCAGCCTTTATTTATGAAAGACAAAAACAAAAACACGAAAAGGTAAAAACCCATTTCGATAGTATTTTCGGGTACTTATGGTCGGCTGTGGCTATCAGTATTTTCCTGGTAATATTTATAAGCGTAAAAAGCGGCCTGTCGCCTATTCCGTTTATAATGGCGGTGGTGGGTTTAGGCACTTTTGTATCGGGTAACATGCTCAAATTCAAGCCGCTTATTTTTGGCAGTATTGTATTTTGGATAGCCGCCATAGGCTGCAGCTTCGCCGTGCCTGTATTGCAATTGCTAATTAACAGTATAGCCATGTTTATTGGTTACATCATTCCGGGCATTATTTTGTGGAAGAATTATAACGCCGAAACCCATGTTTAAGCCATTAGACCCCTTGCTTCACTCTGAGCTGAGGCTGGCGGTGGTTTCGCTGCTGGTTAGCGTAAAGGAGGCCGAGTTTGGCTTTTTGAAAGAAAAAACCGGTGCAACAGCGGGCAACCTCAGCGTTCAGCTGCAAAAGTTATCGGAAGCAGAATACATCGCTATTGAAAAATCATTCAGGGGTAATTACCCCCTTACCACCTGTCGTATTACTAAAAAAGGCATCGGGGCATTTGAAAGTTATGTGGAAGCTATTAAGGGCTATTTGAAATAAAAAGAACACTCTTTTTGCTGTTTATAATGCCATTTAAAAGCGGTTTGTAATTTGAGGCATGCCGTAATTGCCTTGAGGGGAAAGCGCTTTTAAGCCGGTTCAAAATCGAAAAAAAACGGTTAGCACTGTAACCATGCCGAAAACATCTATATGTTTAACAATCAATACTTTAAGCAAATAAAAGTGTAACCGTTCAGGTATGGTTACAGGTATTTTGGCAAATTACCGTTCATCCCTTTAACAAGCTGGCAGGCCCACATTTAAAATTTGTTGCATGTCTGGTTATAATCCCTGTAAACGGCCGTCTGATTAAGACCCTCATTTGTTAGCCATATACTGCGCACTTACCTCCTTTAACAAGCATTTTGTCCGATGTTAAAAAAGTTTAACTTCGCCCCGCTTTAACGGCGGCTTTCAATATTTGCAAGCCTTAAAACAAAAAACATCTTTTACATATGAAGAAGTATTTTATTCCGGTTGTGTTACTTGCATTTTTAATCTCCTCATTTACCCAGGATTCAGATAACCGTACTCTTTTTACCGTAGGAGGCGATAAAGTTACCGTAAGCGATTTTGAATACGTTTACAACAAAAACAACGTTAACAACCAGGCCGATTTCAGCGAAAAATCATTGAAGGATTATCTTTCGCTTTATGAAAACTTCCGCTTAAAAGTGCGCGAGGCAGAGGCTATGAAACTGGATACTATACCAAGCCTTAAAAACGAACTGGAAGGCTACAGAAAGCAACTTGCCAAATCGTACCTGAGCGACCGCGAAATTACCGACAAGCTTATTCTTGAAGCCTACGAAAGGTCAAAAACAGAAGTGAACGCCAGCCACATACTGGTAAAGTGCGATGAAAACGCAAACCCTGCCGATACCCTGGTGGCATACAAAAAGATTCTGGCCCTAAGAAAGAGAATTGAAAAAGGCGAAACTTTTGAAAAAGTAGCTAAAGAAAGTTCAGAAGACCCTTCAGCTAAAAACAATAGTGGTAACATAGGTTGGTTCTCGGTATTCGGAACTATCTATCCGTTTGAAAATGCTGCATACACCTTAAAGAAAGGTGAGCTTAGCCAACCGGTACGCACAGAATTTGGTTACCACCTGGTAAAGGTAAACGATACCCGTGCAACCCGCGGCCAGCTGCATGTTGCCCACGTGCTTATCCGTTTCCCTGATAAAGCTACCCCTGAACAAAAAGCCGAAGCACACCACAAAGCCGATTCTGTTTACACCCTTATTACCTCAAAGAAAATGAGTTTTGAAGATGCGGTAAAGACCTTCTCGGAAGACAAATCTTCACGCACCAAAAACGGCGAACTTCAATGGTTTGGCAGCGGAACTTCGGTACGGATGATGCCGGTATTTGAAGATGCCGCTTTTGCATTGAATAAAGATGGCGACATCTCTGCACCGGTTGAAACCCAGTTTGGATGGCACATTATCAAGCGTTTAGAGAAGAAAGACCTCCAGGCTTTCAACGATGTAAAAAATGATATTAAGAAGAAAGTAGAGCGCGATTCGCGTTCAGAAGTTGCCAAAGCCGTTTTGGTTGAGCGTATCAAAAAAGAAAATGGTTTTGTTCAGTTCGCTGACCTGAAACTTGAGCTTTTCAAAAAGATAGACACCACTATTTTAAAAGGCAACTGGCACGCTGATAGTACGTTGCGCACAGGCGCTGTTCTTTTCAAAATTGCAGGTAAGCCATCTACCCAGGCTGATTTTATTGACTTTATTGGTAAAAACTCCAAAAAGAGAAACGATAAAACCAAAGACGCTTTACTGAACGAGTATTACGAAAACTTTGTAAATACCAAATGCCTTGATTACGAAGAAAGCCAGCTGGAAGTAAAGAAACCCGAGTTCAGAAACCTGATGAAGGAATACAAAGACGGTATCCTGTTATTTGAGTTGATGGACAGAATGGTTTGGACAAAAGCTGTAAAAGACAGTGCGGGACTAGAAGAATTCCGTCAGAAAAATGCAAGCAAATACATGTGGGGCAATCGTGCTGATGTAGCCATATTTAATGTAAACGATAAAAAGGCTGCAGACGAAGCCGCTAAAATGGCCGAAAAGAAAAAAACGCCTGCTGAAATACAGGCAAAACTGAACAAAGCCGGAAGCAAAGAGCACGTTTCGGTAATTGAAGGCAAATACGAAAAAGGCCAGTATGATGTGGTTGATAAAATTGAGTGGAAACAAGGGGTTACACCGGTTAATAAACTGAACGACAGCAGCTATCAGTTTGTTTTGGTAAAGCAGATTGTTGGGCCAGAACCTAAGTCATTAAAAGAAGCCAAAGGATATATCGTTTCCGATTACCAGGAATATCTTGAAAAAACCTGGTTAGAGGCACTGAGAAAGAAATACCCGATTGCGCTTGATGAAAGTGTTTTCAAATCGCTTATAAAAAAATAAACGGCTGCGGTAGTAGCTTTAACAGGCAGGGCAGTTAATAAAATAATCTTACACAAAACCGGGTTCAACCGGCTGTGTAAGATTATTTGCTTTAGTAAAGTTCTTTAATAACTCATTTCAGGCAGGCACCAAACATTATACGCACACTTTGAAAAATTTGCTGGTCATTACTTTTCTTCTTTCACTAACTGCCTGTTCTTTTTTTAAAAAGAAACAGGGCACCGATAAAGATGTAATTGCCCGGGTAAACGACGACTACCTGTACGCTTCCGATATACAGGGCCTTACCAAAGGCTTGAAGGGGAAAGACAGTACGCAGGTGTTAAAAGATTACGCCAACAACTGGGTGCGCAAAAAACTGTTGCTTACCAAAGCCAAAGAAAACATTCCGGAAGACGATTTGGGCATTACTAAAAAAGTAGAGGATTACCGCTCAACCCTTTTGTTGTACGAGTACGAAAAAGCGCTCATCAACAAAAAACTGGATACTGTTGTAAGTCAGAAAGAGCTGGATGATTGGTACGAAAAGCTTAAAAACGACTTCCCGTTGGAAAAGGATGTTTACCTGCTCAACTTTGTTAAGCTTAAAAAAGACGCACAGGATATTGATAATATCCGCAAATGGATAAACAAACAGGATGACGAAGAAACCGCGCGTAAACTGAATGGCTACTGCCAGCAGTTTGCTACCACTGCGGTAATTAGCCAGGGTATGTGGTACGATAAAGATAATGTGCTTAAAAATTTTCCCTTATCAGAGTATGATATAACTTCGTTAGCGGGCTCAAAAATATATAAGGAGTTTAAAGCCGAAGGGGTATCGTGGTTTATAAAAATCGGTGACGTGATGAAGAAGGACCAACCGGCGCCACCCGAGTTTATTCACGACCAGATTGTAAGGGCAATTATTGAAAAAAGGCGTTTAACACTGATTGAAAAAATTTACGATAAAATTTACGCCGACGGTGTTAAGTCCAAATCATTCGAAATACTTATAAAATAATGCTCGCTAAAATTTATAAAGGTATTGGTTGCATTTTAGTTGTGGCGCTGTTGGCCGTAGCAAACCCGCTTGCCGCCCAAACCGAAAAGGGAATGTATACCATAGGCGGCAGCACCAACATCAGCGAAGCCATTCAAAGCACCTCCAATACTTTCAGCCTGGCGCTATCACCCTCATTCGGGGTTTTTGTAATCCGCAACTTTGCCATTGGTGGCACTTACTCTTTTAGCGTGGGAAGCTCCAGCACGTTAAATACGAACAACGATGTGCGCAGTACCACTACCACCTTCACCACTTTGGTAGGCCCTAACCTGAAATATTACATTGGCAAAAAAACAATGAAACCTTTTGTTTCTGCCAATGGCGGCTACAGCGTTTATACCCAGATACGGAGCAACAATAGCCCGGGCAGCAGTGCCAGCCTTACCAATTACGATGGCGCTCAGTGGGGAGGCTCAGCAGGCATAGCTTATTTTTTCAATCCCCATATTTCGCTGGAAAGTGCACTGTATATAACCACTTCGGCCTACCAAACCCAAATTCCTACCACCCGTTTTGGATTTTCTTTAGGCCTTTATGCTTTTTTGGATAAGAAAAAGACGGAATAAGCGTTATTTAGCACCCAATTTAAACATGAACAAGATAAAAACCATACTTACCTGCTGCTTAATACTGGCATTTTGCGTCAGTGTATCGGCACAAGGTAATGCAACTTTAATAGATAAGGTTATAGCTGTAGTTGGCGATAACATCATTCTTGAATCTGATGTCGAAGCCCAGTATCAACAGTTAGCGGCACAAAATCAGGCTACCCCCCTTCCTGCCGATGAGCGCTGCATCCTGTTCGATAACCTTTTACTGGATAAGCTTTTCTTATCACAGGCTCAGATAGACAGTGTTACCGCTTCGTCAGAAGAAGTAGATGCCGAACTTGACCGCCGTATTAAATACTTCATCTCCGTTTTCGGTTCAAAAGAAAAGCTGGAGGAATACTACGGCAAAAGCATCATTGAGCTCAAAGACGACTTTAAAGATGATATTGAAAAGCAGCTGGTATCTGATAAAATGAAGAGCAAGGCATTTTCCAGTCTCAAAGTATCGCCGGCGGAAGTGAAGGCATTTTACGACAAAATACCGGCCGATAGTGTACCCTTTTTTAACGCGGAACTGGAACTGGGCGAAATTGTGATGTTTCCAAAAGTAAGCGCACAGGAAAAAGACTTTGCCAAAAAGAAAATTGAAGGCATCCGTAAAGAGATTCTGGATGGAGCAGATTTTTCGGTAAAAGCAATTCAATATTCCGAAGACCCCGGTTCTTACCTGGATGGAGGAAGCTTAAACTGGGTTGAAAGAGGAGAATTGGTGCCGGAGTTTGAAGCCATTGCATATAAACTGAAAGAAGGCGAGATGAGCGATGTGGTTGAAACACCGTTTGGCTACCACCTGATTATCGTTGATGAAAAACGTGGAGATAAGCTCAAAGTAAGGCACATCTTAATTAAGCCCAAAATTACGCGTACCGACTTAAATGCAGTAAGTGACCGCATGGATAGCATTGTGCATCAGCTCAGGGTCGACTCTATGGGCTGGAAAGCTGCGGTAGCCCGCTACTCGGATGATGAGCAATCGAAAAACATTGGCGGTTTAATGACCAATCAAAAATCCGGGAACAGCTTTTTTGAAAAAGCAGATATCGACGGCACCTTGATCTTTACCATTGACCGGATGAAAGTGGGTGACTTTTCTGATGTATTGCCTTTCTCGCAGGTGGATAAAACCGGCGAAACCAAACAAGGTTACCGGATTATATGGCTGAAAAGCGAAAGCAAGCCACACCGCGCAAGTCTAGACCAGGACTATTCTAAAATTCAATCCGCCGCCAAAGCCGAAAAACAGCAAAAAGCGCTGGAAGACTGGGTTAAACTGCACAAAAGCAAAAATTATGTGCGCATAGATGATTCTATGAAAGGTTGTGCCCAGGTTGCAAAATGGCTCAGTAACTAAATTTAGTATTTACTTGCCGCTTTATTTCTCAAATTAGCAAAACAAAAACCGGCTACATTTAACCAATAATTATTGACCCATATGTATAATAACGACGTAGAAGCGCTTGATGCATTTGCCGCAAAATATAAAGAACTGAAAGCCGAAGTGGCCCGGGTAATTGTAGGGCAGGATGAGGTTGTAAAAAACATTCTGATATCGGTTTTCTGCGATGGGCATAGCTTGCTGATTGGTGTTCCCGGCCTGGCCAAAACTTTGATGGTGCATACCATTGCCGATGTATTAGACCTGTCGTTTAACCGGATACAGTTTACGCCCGATTTAATGCCTTCCGATATTATCGGTTCAGAAATTCTGAACGAAAACCGCACCTTCCAATTCAACCACGGCCCTGTTTTCGCCAATATTATCCTGGCCGATGAAATTAACCGTACGCCGCCAAAAACACAATCAGCCCTTCTTGAAGCCATGCAGGAAAGAAGCGTAACCGTTGCCGGACATAAGCACAAACTTGACCTGCCCTTTTTTGTATTAGCTACCCAAAACCCCATTGAGCAGGAGGGAACTTACCCCCTGCCCGAGGCACAGCTTGACCGTTTTATGTTTTCCATCAACCTGGATTACCCAAGCTTTGAAGAAGAAATTAACGTGGTAAAAAGCACCACCGCCGGCACTAAAAGCGAACTAAACAAAAAAATGAGCGCTAAGGAAATTCTATACTTCCAGCAGCTAATCCGTAAAATACCTATAGCCGATAACGTTTTGAACTACGCCGTAAAACTGGTTACATCAACCCGGCCTAACCGTCCTGGTTCCCTGGCCTCGGTTAATAACTACATCAGCTGGGGCGCAGGCCCACGTGCCTCTCAGTATCTGGTGCTGGGTGCCAAATGCCACGCAGCTATCCGCGGTAAATACTCCCCTGATATTGAAGATGTACAGGCAGTAGCTTTACCCATTATGAGGCATAGGGTATTTAAAAACTACAAAGCGGAGGCTGAAGGCTTGAGTATTGACAAGATTATTACGGATTTGTTATAGGTCACTATATTTTCGATTCATTATGGTCTCTCGGATAACAAATGCCTCTTGAATTAATCTAACCCCTGCTTCAGCATGGGGCACAGCATATATCGTCGAATTGGCTTTAGCCCTGAAAAACACTCACTATGTCATACGTCCGCGTTTGGATTCATGCAGTTTGGGGAACAAAAAACCGGCATCCGTATTTAACTAAAGAAATCAAACAACAGGTTATTGACCATATAAAGGAAAACGCAAAAAGCAAAGGACTGTTTCCCGATACCATTAACGGTCACACTGAACATCTGCATTGCTTAATGGCATTAAACGCAGATACCAGCATATCCAAAACCCTGCAATTATTAAAAGGTGAATCCGCTTTTTGGATTAATAGGCAAAAGTTGACGCCCGAAAAATTTGAATGGGCCGATGAATATTTCGCGGCATCGGTTAGTGAATCTGCTTTAGACAAGGTAAGGGCGTATATCCTTAACCAGGAGGAGCATCATAAAACGATAAGCTTTGCTCATGAATACGAAAAATTCATATCAGCCTTCAAGTTTCAAAGTCATGGCTAAAGCCAATTACTGAAAGTCCTGATGCTCCGCACTAAAGTGCGGAGTTATGGTTTCATTGATTTCCTTTTCTTCTGTAACCATAACAAATTATGCCCCTATTGTATTTCCCCGCAACAATTCCACACTTTTTTCTGTTAGCAGTTCGTTCACAAAGATTTAATTCTTATGGTCAAAAAGGTTAAATTTGCGCCTCTTCTATGAGCGATAGCATAAAACACGAGTGCGGGATAGCACTTATCCGACTGCTCAAACCCCTTGATTATTACGTAGAAAAATATCGTACCATAGCGTATGGGCTTAATAAGCTTTACCTGTTAATGGAAAAGCAGCATAACAGGGGCCAGGATGGAGCCGGGGCAGCAGTTATTAAGCTTGACCCTATACCGGGCAGCCACTTCATTAACCGGGCACGCAGCATTACCAATCAGCCTATTGTAAATGTGTTCGATCAGATTTTTTCCACTTTCCCTAAGGACCGGAAACCGCTTGACAACGCCTTTGCCGAAGCCGACTGGTATAAAAAGAACAGCCCTTTTATAGGCGAATTACTGATAGGCCACTTGCGCTACGGAACTTACGGAAGAAATACCGATAGCTATTGCCATCCATTTATCCGCGAAAACAACTGGATGACCCGCAATCTGGTTTTAGCCGGTAACTTTAACATGACCAATGTGGACGATCAGTTTAACATGCTGATTACCCTTGGCCAGCACCCCCGCGAAAGAAGCGATACCATTACGGTAATGGAAAAAATAGGCCACTTTCTGGATGATGAGGTGCAAAAAATATTCGACAAGTACAAAGACCAGGGTTACAGCAACGCTCAAATTACCGATTTCATTATAAAAGAATTGAGCGTCCGCCGGATACTTAGCCGCTCTGCCAAAGATTTTGATGGCGGCTATGCTATGGCCGGCATGTTTGGCCACGGTGATGCCTTTGTGTTGCGCGACCCGCACGGCATTCGCCCCGCATATTATTATTATGATGATGAAGTAGTGGTGGTAGCTTCTGAGCGTCCTGCTATTCAAACTACATTTAATGTGCCTTTTGAAAAGATACATGAGGTACAGCCGGGCCATGCCCTTGTTATTAAAAAGGATGGCCGTGTAAAACACGACCTGGTTCGCGACCCTGGTGTAAAAAAATCATGCAGCTTTGAGCGCATCTACTTTAGCCGCGGCACCGATAAAGAAATTTACAGCGAGCGTAAAAAACTGGGCGAACTACTAACCCCTGCTATTTTAAAGGCTATTGATTACGATTTTGAAAACACCGTTTTCTCGTTTATACCTAACACTGCAGAGGTGGCTTTTTATGGTTTAATAAAGGGTTTGGAAGATAACCTGGAAGAATATAAACTGAAAAGAATTACAACTGAAAAAGACATGCCAGTGGCGGAGTTAAAGCGCGTTTTGGATATGCGCCCAAGGGTTGAAAAGATTGCAGTAAAAGATGTAAAAGCCCGCACCTTTATTACTGACGATTCCTCGCGCGATGAAATGGTAAGCCATGTGTATGACATTACCTATGGCTCAGTAAAGGGCGGTACGGATACTTTAGTGGTTATTGACGACTCAATTGTAAGGGGCACCACCCTGCAAAAAAGTATTCTTTCTATCCTCGACCGTTTGAACCCTAAAAAGATAATCATCGTCTCCTCAGCCCCTCAGATACGTTTCCCTGATTGCTATGGTATTGACATGAGCCGGATGTATGACTTTATTGCGTTCCGCTCTCTTATAGCCCTCTTAAAAGAAAGAAACCTAAACCATAAGTTGAACGAGGTATACGAAAAGTGTAAAGCGGACGATTTAAAGCCAGTGGGTGAAGTGAAAAACCACGTAAAGGATTTATACGAGCTCTTCACTGTCGAAGAAATCTCGGATAAAATATCAGAGATAGTTCGCCCCAACCATATTTTTGCCGATGTAAAAGTCATTTATCAAACCATCGAAGACCTGCACACCGCCTGCCCCAAAAATCTCGGCGACTGGTATTTTACCGGCAACTACCCAACCCCCGGCGGCAATAAGGTTGCTAACAAGGCTTTTATTAATTACATGGAAGGAAGGCAGGATAGGGCATATTAGAATTATCACTTCAGGGTTTACTTCAAATTCCATCTGCTCATCCTTTGTTGGCTCATTCAACAACACTTTTCTTTTGTTGCAAAATTGATGCCCCGGAAAACCGTTGATTCACCCATGCTACCCGCGGTTATTACGATACCAAATATTATATAAAAAATATTTTGTCTCATTTTTCTTAATACCGGAAAAATATTTTCTATTTGCACTATACTACAGCGTATCTGTTTTTTAAATAATGTTTTCTGATTGAAAATTCACCGCTCACAGCAATACGCTGCTTAAAAGCCCCGGTGGGCCGTTGAAAAATAAGCATGAAAAAAATAGTCTCCCTGTTATTTGCCCTTACAATTTTTGTTCTTGCAAGTGCACAGCTTCACCCTCCTCACTTTATGCTTTTTCCACCAAATACCGGATGTGGGGTTACTGGGGCTAGTCCAACCGTTTCTTTGGTCAGTGTGAGTCCCGCTTGCTACAGAAGCTCAGATACTATTCAATTGAAATCATCTACCCTGGTAGATTCCATTTATGTTACGTTCGGGGATGGTACTGACACCACTTTAGCCAACCTGCCATCAGCAACTTTTAACATAATCCATAAATACAATTTTTCTCCTTACGATAGTTGCCCGCCCCAATTTATCGAGGGAGAGCCTGCCTTGGTTTGTAATCTTAGTGCAACCTGGTATATGAAATGCGCCGGTGGCTATTATCTGGCTCCTAACAGCACGGGTATAGCTTTTCGTTTCAAACCGAGAGTGCGGTTTGCTGTTGGCGATTATAGCGCCAACTATATTCCCGGACAATTGTATCTGGTGCCCTGCAATACCACTTGCTTTCAGGTAAATTTAAGTAACTGCTGCACCAACACTTATTGGAATACGGATTCTACCAGCTATACCTGGAGTTTTGGTGATGGCAGCCCCGACCTGATTGTATACAAAGACAGTAGCAGTAGTTACCAGGACCCTCAGATTTGTTACGCTCACGCCCCACCCGCCCCCGGATATTATACGCTCAAATTAGCCGCTTATAATACTTGCGGCGGCGACTCTGATTGGTTTAAGGTTTACGTTGAACAAATTGATAGTATTCAGTTGCCTTCAGGCCCTTATTGCACCGGCACCCCTATCCATCTGCACATAGATGCAACCGGCGGAATGGGCACTCCCGGATACAATATCGCCATTTCGCCTGCCGGAACACCGCCGGATACTGTTTCAGTTACAGGTGCCAATACATCATCGCCCGTAATAGTTTTTAATCAATCAGGCATTGAAACAATTACGGCCTATTATGGCGCTTGTTATACGGTAATTACCGACACCGTTAACCAGGGGGTGGATATGTCCCAATCTCCGGTTCCTAACGTTTGTTACACAGGTAATAACCAGCTTCTCTTAACTGATTATTTTTTCAGTTCAGCGGTAGCACAAAGCAATCATTTTGTTATCCGCGACAGTGCATCAGTAATTTACAATAACACCTCAAATACAATTCCGGCTACACCGGTTGCACTAACTCATTATGGAGTTTACTATATTTCCGACACCTCCATTACAACATGCAACACCGTCACCTTTAGGGACACATTTAATGTACTTCCTCTTGCCGTTTTCAACTTTCCGGCCGACACATCGCTTTGCCTGCAAACCACCTATAATCTTCCTTCCGTTCCCGGAACTATTATTACCCTCGATGCTGACACCGTTTTACCTGGCCCCTTTTATGTTGATTCCATACGTGAATATGATTTCATCTACACCCCTACTTTGTGCGGAAACAAAGACACGCTAAAGATTACGGGTAAGGGAATCAAAGCTTATGCACCCAACATTACACTTTGTTCCATGCCGGGGATAATACCCCTTTCCGGAACACCGCCGGGCGGCAGCTTTAGTGGTAATTTTGTTAGCAATAGCCAATTTAACGGCAATAGTGCAGGCTTAAACAATACTTATTACTACAAAATAACGGATGCGGCCACCACCTGCATTTATACCGACACCTCATTTATCTTTATTTATCCTCAATTTCAGTCGTCATTTAGTTTGACCCTAACAGCTTGTGCCGATAGCTCAATAACTTTTACCAATAGCAATAACTCACAAACAAGTGATGTTTTTTGGGGCGATGGTACTTCTGATACGGGTAATATTCAGCTACATAATTACAGCCAGCCGGGTATATGGCGCGATACTATTTTAATTACTGACAGTTTAGGTTGTACAAATAAGGCTTTCGACTCCGTTGTAGTTTTGCCACCACCTAACGCTGGTTTTACAATCACTGTTGACACGGTGTGTGATAATACACTGGTTAAGCTCATTGCGGCAGATACAACCTCCCTTCAAAATACTTACTTGTGGACGCTTGGGGCCGATACCTTCTCCCGGCAGCCACAGGCAAGCATCGATTTACGAGACACTTCCAACGCTATTATTATTCAAACAATTACCCTTACTGTAACCTCGCCATCATGTGGAACTCTTTCGCAAAGTTTGCCGGTAACAGTGCTTCCAAAAACAGTGGCGGATTTTGGCCAGGTTTATCACTCAAACTGCAGCCCGCTTCAGGATACTTTTGTCAATAATTCCCGCGGCTATCAGCTTTCGTATCAATGGTATAAGGATAATGTTCTTATTTCTACCGATGCAACCCCCGCACCACAAAGCCTGAGCGCTACAGGTGCCGACTCTACTTATACTTTTACTCTTATTGTGTGTTCCTCTGCATGTGGATGCGATACCATGACCAACGATGTGGTGGTTCATCCTGTAAATTTTGGAATTTGCTTGTCGCCTGAGCATTTTACCATCTGCCAGGGTCAACCCCTTATTTTTTCCGATTCCTGCACCGCAAGCGATTGCTCTCTGTTATACGATTTTGGCGATGGTTCAACTTATGCAACCAACGGCGGCGGAGTAACCAGCCATATCTTTACCCAGGCAGATACATTCACCGTTCGCCTGAAGGCAATTTGTGAATGTAATGTAGACTCTACACAGCAGAGCATTGTGGTTATACCTGCTCCCTCAGTGGATTCACATGTTTCCAACCCGGCCTGCATATCAGACACCACATATTTTTCAAGCCAGACTATTTCCGGTAATCCATTTGCTTACTGGTGGTCGTTTGGTGATGGGGGTATAGACAGCCTGCACAGTAACCCAATTCACATCTATCAAAACCCAGGCGCCTTTAACGGCTGGCTGGTGGCTGTAGGTAGCAATGGATGCCCCTCAGACACTTCACGCTTTAACATCACCGTCTTCCCTGTTCCTGACGTTTCTTATACCGGAGACACGGCAGTTTGCCAGTTCGCCAAACTTTATATAAAAACTGATTCTCTTGCGCCAAATTCAACCTACATCTGGAGTATTACGGGCCCGCGGGATACAGAACAGGTTACCACCTCAACCGGGGCGTTTTTAATGAATACCTCCGACACAGGCACTTTTGATCTTACCCTTAAAGCCTATACAAATGCCGCTCCGCTGTGTGCAGCAACTTCGGCAACAACGCAGGTAGTTGTTATGGAGTCACCCGTTGCAAACTTTACCATATTACCGGTTCGCAGCCCAATTCTTTCCAATGTCAGTTTTCTAAACCAAAGTATTCATGCGTTATCGTATTGGTGGAATTTTGGCAACGCAGATCCAGTAAACGTTTATGAAGAAAACCCGGTTTACCAGTACACTACTCCGGGTTTATACCAGGTAACACTAACAGCTATAAATAATCTTTGCCGCGATACCATACAAAAATCAATAATTATAGACCCGGTTCCTGACCTCTTTATTCCCAACACCATAACAGCCAATGGCGATGGCAATAATGATTTTTTTCAGATATACGGGCACCTGGATGCAATTATAAACTTTGAGGTAAAAATATTCGATCGTACCGGTGAGCTGGTATTTGAATCAAACGACGCCTATTTTAAATGGGACGCTACTTATAAGGGTAAACTGGTTGGGCCTGCCGTATTTGTTTACGAAATGCACATGGGCTTTTTGGGCGGTACACCGGGCGAAGTACGCAAAACCAAGGGTAGCATTACTGTGTTAAGGTAAGAATTAAGCAGGGCAACACGCATTAAAAATAGAGCAATTCACATCGGAATGAATAAAAAGAGGATTGTACAGGCTAAACTGGGGCCAGAACTTGCATTTAAAAACTATGAAACTGCAAGAAATCTTTTCTCAAAGTCCGGATCCACGTATTGACAGAAGAAAACTACACTTGTTAGATGATATTTTATTGTTGACCCTGTTTGGTGTAATATGCGGCGCAGAGAGCTATGAAGCTATAGAATTGT
>CAISWS010000508.1 GCA_903889265.1 uncultured Bacteroidota bacterium | reverse complement strand
GCTTATTATGAAGATAATAATTTTGAACCCGTTTTTGTTCCCGACCATATTTTCAATGGCGATATGGGTAATATGGTCGACCATTTCCGCAAAGCTAGCGAACATGGACTCGACCCCAAAATGTTTCAACCGGACGAAATTGAGGCACTGGCCGCAAAATTTGCAAATAGCAGCGGCATTAAAACAAAAGAAGAAGCCTACAACGCAATCGCCAAATTAGAACTTTTGACTGCCAATTCATTGCTGAGTTATAGTAACGACCTGCAATTCGGACTGGTACAGCCTCGTCGGATCTATTCGCGGTATTTTATTAAAACGCTTCGTCCGGATAGCATTTCGATGGGTCGGGTATTTAATTTAGACGACGTGAGAGCTTACCTTGACAGCATTCAACCTAAAGACCCGGAGTACCTTGCCCTGCAAAAAGCCTACCTGGAAGGCTACGAGGCGCCTAAACTTTCAAAAGAAGAAACGCAGCGGATACTGTTGGTGAATATGGAACGCGCCCGCTGGAAAAACAAACCCGAGGGTACCCGTTATGTGTATGTGAATATCCCGGATTTTAATTTGGATGTGATCGATAGCGGTCATTCGGTACTTAATATGAAAGTTTGTGTGGGTGAAGGCCGGAATAAAAAATACCTCAACAACCTCATGAATTATAATGATACCTGTAAAGTAGACAACCCTTTTCCGCACGAAACGCCTTTACTGAACAGTGTCATCCATAGCGTACAGGTAAACCCGATATGGAATATTCCGCGCAGCATTGCAACCAAAGAGATCATTGTTGAAGCTGCAAAGGATCCCTATTATTTGGCAAACAAAAACATCCTGGTATATAACCAACGAGGTAGAGTAGTGAAGGATCCCGAGACCATCGACTGGTCGAAAATTACCAAAGAGAACTGCACCTACGAGTTTAAGCAGCAGCCGGGTGAGGATAATTCTTTAGGCAAGATCAAATTCCTTTTCGAAAACCGCAGCAGTGTTTATTTGCATGATACCCCGGCCAAAGATGCTTTTCATTACCGGATGCGCGCGGTTAGCCATGGCTGTGTGCGCCTGGAAAAACCGCTCGACCTGGCGCATACCTTATTTTCAGATACCGTTAAATATAACCGCATCGCCAAAGATATGCTGGAAGATGATCCTACGCCCGAAGATATCAGCCTGAGGCCGCGGGTTCCGGTATACATCACTTACAAAACTTGCTGGGTAGATCAGAACGGGCAATTACAATTCAGGGGCGATGTATATGGCCTCGATATCGTATTGTACGATTATATGAAAAAATATTTGCCGGCAAACAATTAAAGACTGGCGTTTACCGAAGCACTGCTCTGACCCGGATAAACATAATTGGCAGCCGCCTCTTCATCCAGGTATTTTGAACTGTAGGTATAGTCGTTGCCATTGATAAACAACACCGTTTTACCTTTAATGGCACCTATTACTTTTTTAATCAGTTTTGCTGATACCGCAGGGCAACCTTCACTGCGACCTAAACGACCCAGATGATCGATAGTTCCGGAAGAAACATATTTGGCACCATGGATAACGATTCCGCGTGCTCTTGCATTATCATTAAACCCTTCGTCCAAACCATCGAGCTTTAGCGACTCACCGTGTTTGCCATTATAAACACCATTGGTAATATAAAAACCAAGACTACTGGCATGCGAATCAGAAAAGTTAGAGAAATACTGAGGGATATCGTCGCCGCTGCCATTACCGTGGGCAACCCAGGTTTGCATCAGCAGGCTTTTGTCGATCAGATCGATGATCCACATCCTTTTGGTTGCACTCGATTTGGCCAGATCAACAATCGTAATCACCGAGCTGGTTTGCGGCACCTGGTTAACAGCTTTTAAATTAAAATAGCCGATGACCGCTTTCTGAAAAACGACAAAATCAAGACCAGCCTGTTGTAATTGCGCAGTGTTGTAGATATCCTCGAGGTATTGTGATAAAAGCTCTTTTGAGCTGTGGGCTTTGTGTGATCGGGCTGTTTTATTATTCAGATGTTTTTCAATTGTTTCTGCTTTCCAACTGATAATTGTTAATGACAGGAACAACAAAATACAGGTCAGTACCGGGAAGTATTTCTTCATCTTTTCCGCTTCTTTGCTTTACGTTTGATCAATAGTATTACGACAAACAATCTAACCCAGAGTTATTAACATTCGTTGTTAACAAAAGTAAATATTCCGACGCTTAATCAAAACAAATTTTATTTTTAAAATTAACAAAAGGTTAAATAAATTAAAACAAACTTTATTTGTCGCAATTTTTTTACTGTTATACGCAAAAAAGGCAGCTGAGGTTAGCCAAATGACTGTTTTATGCAATCATTTTTTCCGGTTAAATATTTGTTTTTTTGCGGTGCGATAGAGTGGCTGAACCCGGATAGATGATACTGACGATCGTTCCTTATAGCCAGGTTGAACACCATGTCTTTGATGGCTTAATTTTATTGATCAATCAGCTACTTAGCGGGCACAGCAAAGACCGCAAAAATGTTCCTCCGAAGAAATAACGTCTGGAGTTTTCAAAAAATCGATGACAAAATAATTTACAGTTCAGAAAACCCTACCGGCCATTTAAAACAAGGCAGGGAATTTCAAAGGATTGGCTTCATGCATAATGGCATAAACAGCCTCAACAACATCATCCGGAGAAGGCTTGCTGAAGTAATCACCATCGGTTCCATAAGGCGGGCGATGTTCTTTAGCAGGTAGCGTCCGTGGCTGGGCATCAAGGAAAAAATAGCCTTTTTGTTCTTCCAGTATCTTTTGCAGGATATAGGCCGAACCACCACCGGGCATATCTTCATCGACCACCAGCAACTTATTTGTTTTTTTTAAGCTACCCAGGCAAACATGTTGTTTATCAAATGGATATAACGTTTGCGGATCAATAATTTCGATATGAATATCCAGTTTTGCAAGTTCTTCGGCCGCTTCCTGAACGATTCGTAGTGTCGAACCATAGGATACCACCGTCATGTCGGTCCCTTCAAGTAAAATCTCTGCTTCACCCAGCGGCACAGTAAATTCACCTACGTTGGATGGTAATTTCTCTTTTAACCTATACCCATTCAGCGATTCAATCACCAGCGCAGGTTCATCGCCTCTAAGCAGGGTATTATACATACCTGCCGCCTGTGTCATGTTGCGCGGCACACAAATATGGATCCCTCTTACCGCACCTAACAGCATCCCCATCGGCGAACCTGAATGCCAGATTCCTTCCAAACGGTGGCCCCTAGTACGCACGATAACAGGCGCTTTTTGTCCTCCGCGTGTACGATAGCTTAATGTAGCCAGATCATCGCTCAAAACGGTTACACCGTAAAGCAGGTAATCAAGGTATTGTATTTCGGCTATTGGGCGAAGTCCGCGAATGGCCAATCCCAGCCCCTGCCCGATGATGGTTGCCTCGCGAATACCGGTATCCGTAATGCGCAGGTCGGTGTATTTTTGCTGCAGACCGGCAAAGCCCTGGTTAACATCACCAATGGCACCCACATCTTCGCCAAAAGCTACAATCGTTTTATCCCTTTCGAAATTAGCATCAAAGCAGGCATTCAATACCTCACGACCGTCGAGCATTTTTGCATCCAACTCATATTGGGCAGGTACTACAGGCACATTCATCGGTGAATGCATCGTACCCGAAAACAATTTGGAGTTGAAACGCTCGTTATTTTTTTCTTCTTCTAATTTCAGCCAGTTAATGAGCGCCTGCCTGCTGTAAAGTTTCTCTTTTGCAGTCAGCCGCAACGCTTTGCGTCCGGCAGAAACACCATCTTTTCTACCCGGATCAATACAGGTATTTAATTCGGTGATGATCTTTTGCAAAGCATCCGATAATTCGCTTTCATTGGCAAGTTCAGCGATCAGTCCTGCTACCTGCTGAAGTTCGATCTTTATTTCGTCCTGCAGATTATTCCAGGCTTCTTTCTGGCAATCGCGCACAAATTTTTTGGCGGTAGCCTCCAGCTCATCCAACTCCTCGTCGGTAGAAATAGCCGATTCGATCATCCATTTGCGCATTTGTAAAAGGCAATCGTGCTCATTTTCCCAAGCCAAACGGTCCTTAGATTTGTAACGCTCATGTGAACCAGAGGTCGAATGACCTTGCGGTTGGGTCATCTCAGTAACGTGTATCAATACCGGTACGTGCTCGGTGCGACATAGTTCGATCGCTCGTTCATAGGTTTCGCAGAGGGCCACATAGTCCCAGCCGCGTACTTTAAAAATCTCGTAGCCATTGGTGCCAGGCTCGCGCTGGAAACCTTTTAGAATTTCGGAAATATCCTCTTTGGTAGTTTGCAATTTAGCGGGTACCGAGATCGCATAGGCATCGTCCCAAACAGAAATAGCCATGGGCACCTGCAATACGCCGGCTGCATTAAAGGTCTCGAAAAATAAACCTTCAGAAGTTGCCCCATTACCAATAGTGCCGAAAGCTACCTCGTTTCCATTAACCGAAAACTGTTTCAGGTATTCCAGTTCTTTATTCTGACGATAAAGTTTCGAAGCATAGGCCAAACCCAGCAGACGTGGCATGTGTCCACCCGTGGTTGAAATATCTGCTGAACAATTGAGTGCTTCAGCCTGGTTGGCCCAGGTACCATCTGCATTAACAAAACGCGTTGCATAGTGGCAATTCATTTGCCTGCCTGCTGATGCAGGGTCGCGGGCAATATCGGGATGAGCATAGAGCTGCGAGAAAAACTCGTTCAGGTTGCTCATACCGGTAGCAAACATAAACGTTTGGTCGCGGTAATAACCTGCGCGCCAGTCGCCCTGCCTGAACGCTTTAGCCATCGCCAGCTGGGCTACCTCTTTGCCATCTCCGAAAATACCGAATTTAGCCTTACCCGTCAAAACTTCCCTCCTGCCCAAAATACTGGCCTGGCGACTTTCAAAAGCTATCCGATAGTCGTTTATAACTATCTGCTGAAAGTCATCAAAACTGAGTTCGGCGGCATTGAATCTGCTGGTAACGTTCGCGGCTGTTTCAGGCATATATTATTTTGTTACGGAAGCAAAATTATAAAATTCTATTTTGTATTTATCATTTAAAACACACAAAACAGGGTGCTATATCAATAGTTTTTTATTTGCGTTAAACCTTTTATATTTGTATAAATCGAATATTGCATATGAAAAAACTAATCTTAATATGCGCAGTCATGATTGGCTTCGCATTTACTGCCACAGCGCAAGATAATGAAAAGGCCGAATTCAAGTTCAATGAAGAGAAACATGATTTCGGTAAAGTGCCACAAGGTATCCCGGTTACTACTGTTTTTGAATTTACCAATATCGGCAAAGAACCTTTGATTCTGACCGAAGTTAGACCAACATGTGGCTGTACCATAGCCGATTACACCAAAACTCCGGTGAAAAGCGGAGAAAAAGGCGAGATCAAGATCACCTATAATGCGGCGGCAGCGATGCCTTTTAATAAAACCATCGTCGTAAAATCAAATGCTAAAACGCCCGAAAAATATTTGAATATCGTGGGTGAAGTGGTGGTTGCCAAACCAGCAACCGGATCGGGTACCAACTAATATTTCGGCCATCATACCCAAAAAGGGTAAGCAACATATTGAAGCACGCTTTTATCAGCGTGCTTTTTTTGTGTCAAAATTTTGATGCGATCAATAAAAAACAATCGCTAAGAGATAATACAGCCGGCCTTGCAATACACTTCCCGATATCTTTTTCCTAATTTTGCACATGCCAAAAATTTCACAAAAGGGCCTGCAGATGCCGGCCTCGCCTATTCGTAAGCTGACCCCCTACGCCGACCAGGCAAAAGCCGCAGGAAAAAAGGTTTATCACCTCAATATCGGTCAACCCGACATTGAAACCCCTGAAGGTATGCTCGATGCGATCAAAAACATCGACTTTAAAGTTTGGGCCTATACGGCATCCGAAGGCACACTGGTATACCGTAAAAAACTGACCGAATATTATAACAAACTGGGCTATAACATCACGCCCGAAAATATTTTGGTGACCACCGGCGGTTCGGAAGCGATCACCATAGCGATGATGAGCTGCCTCGACCCCGGCGACGAGGTTATTGTGCCCGAACCCTTTTATGCCAACTACAATGGTTTTGCCTGCCAGGCAGACATCGTAGTAAAACCTATCCTTTCGGTAATTGAAAATGGCTTCGCCCTACCCGCTATCAGCGAATTTGAAAAGCTGATCACTGACAGAACCAAAGCTATCATCATCTGCAATCCAAATAACCCTACCGGCTACTTGTATTCAAAGGAAGAGTTAGAGGACCTGAAGCAACTGGCATTGAAATACGACCTCTACCTGTTCTCGGACGAAGCCTATCGCGAATTCTGTTATGATGGTCGCAGTTTTACCTCGCCGATGCACCTTGATGGTCTAGATCAGCATGTGTTGGTAATGGATACCGTTAGCAAGCGCTACAGTGCCTGCGGTGCGCGACTCGGTTGCCTCATCACTAAAAACAAGGAAGTTTGGGCCACGGGGCTCAAATTCGCTCAGGCAAGGCTGAGCCCGGGTATGGTGGAGCAGATCGCCGGTGCGGCCGCGGTTGATACGCCGGATAGTTATTTTGAAGCCGTCAACAAAGAATATACCGGGCGCAGGGATACCCTGGTAAAGGCTCTCAATAAAATGGAAGGCGTTTTTTGCCCAAATCCCGGCGGCGCATTTTACGTGGTTGCCCGCTTCCCGATCGATAGTGCCGATCAATTTTGCCAGTGGGTACTCGAAAGCTTTAGTTACGAGAACCAAACCATCATGATGGCACCCGCTACCGGTTTTTACAGCACACCAGGCGCGGGCCTTAACGAAGTTCGCCTGGCCTACGTACTCAACAACCACGACCTCGAAAAAGCCATGATCTGCCTCGAACGGGCCTTGAAGGAATATCCGGGTAGAGTTTAGTCTTGAGTACTGAGTCTGGAGTCTGGAGTCAATTGGTTTTTGTATATTTGGGGCGTTAATGGCGGTTGGTTGAAGGATAAAGGATAAAGGACAAAGGACAAAGGACAAAGGACAAAGGATAAAGGATAAAGGACAAAGGATAAAGGATAAAGGATAAAGGATAAAGGACAAAGGCAAATGAACAATGAACAATGACCAATGACCAATGCTAAATGACCAATGCCCAAAAACGGGGTCGACCGGAATTGACAGGATGGAGATAAGTAGGTAAGCATGCAGCGCGTTGGGTGAATTAGCGCTATAATCTGAACGCTCAAAATCACAAATGGCGAAAATAACTACGCCTTGGCTGCCTAATTTAGAATTAGCATAGCCTTTGTCCCGCCGGTTTTCCGTTTCATCGGGCCGGCACCCGGGGCATCGAAAGATGAAACTGGCCCGCTGGTGGTGCGACAAGCGGGTAAGAACAAGCACCTAAGGAAGACGGTACAGGTGAGCCACTGACCTTCCCCTTCCCAACAATCTAACAGGGCTAAGCATGTAGAAAGCTTACCTTATACCATGTTTGGACGAGGGTTCGAATCCCTCCGGCTCCACAGCCTCACCCCCAACCCCCTCTCCAAATGGAGAGGGTTTTTTTTATGGTTTACACCATTAACAGAAATTAGGCATATATTGTGTTAAAATATTGATTATCAATTATTTAATCAAAAAATGCGTAAACCATGATTTGGCGGTATTTGACGAAATAAATTAGCTTTTCCGGAAAAATTTTCGTAAATTTATACGCCCGGTGAAGCATCCCATGCTTTGGTTATCCGGACGAAAATCATTTTTTTCTTCACCAATTTGGGGACCCTTTCCGGGTGGCGGGTATAATATTGGCTTTGCTGTTGCCCGGCATGTGCACCCCTTAACTTAACATTTTATGGAACAAACAAACCTCACAAAATCCAGGCTCGCCGAGGTGCTGGCGCTGGAAAAAATCACGGCCAAGGACCTTGAGCAACTCGACCCGGCCGATCAGGCCAGCCTTGGCGAAACGGTTAACAAAACACTGCACCAGCTCGGTGGTGCAGAACGCGACCGCTACCTGGAAAAAATCGACCAGATCATTACCGCATGTACCAAAAGCGATATCTGGGAACATAACCACCGGCTCATCAACGACGTCGTTTCGGACTACCTGATGCGCCATGGAGCCATGCCGCCCAAAACGGTCATTGCGCGCGAAACAGGCCTTAGCCGCCAAACCGTCACCAAACACCTGGCCGAATACAAAAATCAACCCGAATTTGCTGCCGAGATCGACCAGTTTAAATTTATTGCCCCAAGGATACTGGCCCAGGTATTCAGGCATGCACTGCAGGGAAATATCAAGGCCGCCCGGCTTTATTTCGATATGGTGGGTGCCAAAAAACTGCAGCAGGCCGCCACCGTCATCAACGAGCAAAACAATTTTATCCAAATCAACGGCACCAAATTAAATCAGCAGAAACTGCAGCAGCTCAGCCCCAAGCAGTTGCAGGAGATCGAACGGATCGTAGGCGGGGTGTAGTTTTTTTGTATTGGTGTTCCGATAGCTATCGGGTTGTTGTATTGCTGGCTGCTGTTTGGAGAAAGGACAAAGGATAATGGAAAAAGGACAATTAACTATTGGCTATGGACCATAGAATAAGTTCTAAGAACTATGAACCATGAACTAAAAAACAGGGCGCCTCCCCGGCTGGTAGAAGCCGGGGTCGGGCCGGGAGCCTTGTCTGCCTTAGGCTGATCATACGCCTGCAGGCCTTAGGCTCGGGCCGGTATCCACTGCTGTCCCTGGCGCGAAATACAGGTTGATTGTAAAGTCTTTGTTAGTAATTCAAAACTCAGCAAAACAGGTTTACTTTAGGAAGCTGAAATAATACGATATTTAAAAATTCTTTATTTTTCATCGGGAAACACTATTTTTATCCACCAAGCCTTCAATCCTTGAATCAAAACCCTGAACAAATAGCCCGCGACAATATCGACAAGCAGTTGATTGCTTGCGGATGGATTGTGCAGGATAAAACGCGCAGTAATATTCATGCAGGTTTAGGCGTAGCGATCAGGGAATACCAAACCGCTGTCGGACCTGCCGATTATGTTTTATTTGTTGATGCCAGGCCCGTTGGTATAATTGAGGCAAAACGCGAGGAAGAAGGATTAAAGCTAACCGTTGTTGAAGATCAATCGATCGAGTACGCTACCGCAAAGCTAAAATACCTCGATAACGAACCCCTGCCATTCGTTTATGAAAGCACCGGCGAAATAACCCGTTTTACAGATTACCGCGACCCAAAACCCCGCTCCCGCCCTGTTTTTACTTTTCACAGGCCCGAAACCTTTCAATTTTGGATAAAACAGGAAAGAACCCTTCGTACGCGATTGCATGACATTCCGGCGCTGCCCATCGAGGGCCTGCGTGACTGTCAGATACAAGCCATTACAAACCTCGAACACTCCTTTCGCGATGCCCGGCCAAAGGCTTTGATACAAATGGCAACGGGGTCCGGGAAGACCTTTACAGCTATTACTTTTATTTATCGCCTGCTCAAATTCGCAAGGGCTAAGCGGATCTTGTTTTTGGTAGATACCCGTAACCTGGGCGAACAGGCCGAACAGGAGTTTAAACGCTACGAGCCGCAGGACGATAACCGCTTATTCCCGGAATTATATGGCGTTACCCGTTTAAGCAGTTCATTCATCCCGGGCGATAGCCAGGTTTATATCAGTACCATACAACGCCTTTATTCGATTTTAAAAGGTACTGAACTTGATGAACGCGACGAAGAAGAAAACCCTAACGAAAGGAAATTTACGGCCAAAGAACCGTTGCCAGTGGTATACAACGAACGGACGCCAATGGAGTTTTTTGATTTTGTAGTGATAGATGAATGCCACCGAAGTATATATAACCTATGGAAACAGGTACTGGATTATTTTGATGCCTTCCAGGTGGGTTTAACCGCTACGCCGGATAATAGGACTTTCGGATATTTTAACCAAAACCTGGTTTGTGACTATGGATACCAGAAGGCTGTGGAAGATGGCGTATTGGTGCCTTATAACGTGTTTGAGATAGAAACTAAAATCACCAAACAGGGTGCGAAAATTGAATTGGGAGAATTTATTGGCCAGCGGCAAAAGCTGACCCGAAAGCAGTTTTGGAATACGCTGGATGAGGAAGTTGAATATACGGCAAAGCAACTGGATGATAAGGTAGTTAACCCCAACCAAATCCGGCTGATCATAAAAGCAGTAAAAGAACACCTGCCGGTTATGTTTCCCGACCGTATTGGTAGTGATGGCATATTTGAGATACCTAAGATGCTGATTTTCGCTAAAAGCGATAGCCATGCGGATGATATCATCAATATAGTACGGGAGGAGTTTGCCGAAGAAAATAAGTTCTGTAAAAAGATCACCTACCGCAGCGAGGAGGACCCTAAGAGTATATTAAGCCAGTTCAGGAACGAATATTACCCGCGTGTGGCTGTTACTGTGGATATGATTGCTACCGGCACCGATATACGTCCGCTGGAGGTATTGCTTTTTATGCGCGATGTAAAGAGTCGCAGTTATTACGAGCAGATGAAGGGACGCGGTACACGTACCTGCGGACTGGAAGAACTTAAAACAAGCGGTACTCCCGCCGCTAAATTTACCAAAGACCATTTTGTGATCATCGATGCCATTGGTGTAGAGAAAAGTCAGAAAACGGATAGCAGGCCGCTGGAGAAAAAACCGGGCATGTCGCTAAAGGAAGTGGTGGAAAGTATTGCCATGGGTAATAAAAGCGAAGATATGCTGACTACCCTCGCTAACCGATTGATCCGCCTTGATAAACAGATCAATGAGCGCGAAAAGATGGCCTTTGCCGAAAAAGCAGAAGGTAGAACCATAAGCCATGTGGTGAAGCAATTACTGAATGCTTATGATCCGGACACCGTTGAGGGTATCCGCGAAGACATAGAACTGCAAATGGCAGGCGCTGCCCCTCTCGAAAAGGAAAAAGCACTGAACGAAAAGCATCAGCACCTGATCAACCAGGCAACGGCGGTTTTTAATAATTATGATCTGCGCGATTTTGTCATCGACATCCGCAAAAAATACGACCAGGTAATTGACCATATCAACCCCGACGAATTGTTAAACATTGGCTGGGTGAAGGATAATAAAGTGGCTGCAGAAAGTTTGATACAGGATTTCAGGACATGGATCGAGGAACATAAAACCGAAATTACAGCTCTGCAAATATTTTACGGGCAACCCTACCAGCGGCGCGAACTGACCTTTAAAATGATCAAGGACTTGGTGGAGGCCATAAAAACCAGTAAACCGGCTATTGCCCCGTTAAATATATGGCGGGCCTATGAGCAACTGGAAAAGGTGAACGGGCAGCCTAAGAACGAACTAATGGCGCTGGTTGCGTTGATACGTAAGCTGATTGGCAATGATGCCACACTGACGGCCTATGATAAAACGGTGGATAAGAATTTCCAGGATTGGGTGTTTCAGAAACAGGCGGGTACGGTAAAATTTACCGAAGCGCAGATGCAATGGCTGCGGATGATAAAAGATTATATAGCTTCGTCCTTCCATGTAGAGGCGGACGATTTTGAGCTGGACCCTTTTAATAAACAAGGCGGCCTGGGCAAAATGTGGCAGCTATTTGGCGAACAAACCCAATCAATTATTAACGAACTAAACGAGGTATTGGCTGCATAGGATGAGTATGGAAATAGATTTACCAGAAGGATGGGCTGTAAAGACATTGCAAGACGTATCAGCGGGTGTGAATGCGATTGTCGATGGGCCATTTGGGTCACACCTTAAAAATTCTGATTTTATAGATGATCCTATTAATGGTGTTCCAGTTTTAACTACAAAAAACTTAGAGGGTAATTATTCGAATGATAAGGTCCGGTTTATTTCGAAATCCAAGTTTGAACAGCTTAAAAGAAGTCAAGTCAGTTCCGGGGATATTTTAGTAGCTAAAATTGGCTCAATAGGTAAAATTGGAATTTATCCAGAAGGGTTTAGAACAGCGATTATACCGGCAAACCTTTTAAAATTTACCGTTTCTAAAGGCGAGAATTTTAGATACGTTCTATATTATTTAAAATCACTGGGGCTACAAAATAAAATTAGAGATATTGCGACAGCTACAGCCCAACCAGCCTTCAACGTGACTAAATTTAGGCGCCTTCCCATCCCCATTCCCAAAAGAAACGTTCAAAATATCATTGTTGATAAAATAGAAGAACTTTTCAGCGAACTGGATAAAGGCATTGAAAATTTAAAGATCGCCCAGCAGCAGTTGAAGGTTTACCGGCAGGCGGTTTTGAAATGGGCTTTTGAGGGGAAATTGACTAATGAGAATGTAAAGGATGGGAAGTTGCCGGAGAGGTGGGAATGGGTGAAATTAGTAACTCTTGGCGAATTAGGTAGAGGGAAATCTAAACATAGACCACGAAACGAAAAATCATTGTTTGGTGGTAAGTATCCTTTTATTCAAACAGGCGAAGTAAAAGCAGCGGGGCATACTATTAAATCTTTTTCTCAAACCTACTCTGAAAAAGGATTGGCTCAAAGTAAACTTTGGCCAAGAGGTACCTTGTGCATCACAATTGCGGCAAATATTGCAGAAACAGCATTCTTAGGTTTTGATGGTTGTTTCCCCGATAGTATAGTTGGTTTTACGGCAAATGAAAAGTTGATCAATCCCAGATTTATATTTTACTTTTTCAAAGGCAATCAATCACGTTTGGAGGCGTTTGCACCCGCAACAGCTCAAAAAAATATAAATCTTAATACACTAGAGAACTTAATAATCCCCTATTGTTCGTTGGATGTTCAACAGCAAATTGTCCAGGAAATAGAAAGCCGCTTGAGTGTATGCGATAATATGGAAGAAACCATAACCGACAGCCTACAGCAAGCGGAGGCACTGCGGCAAAGTATTTTGAAAATGGCTTTTGAGGGGAAGTTGGTGAGAAGTATTAAATTTGATGTTTACGAACAATCATGATATATATCAGAAAACTCTTAATAGAAAATGTTAGGTGCTTCGGGAAAAACCAAACCCTTGATTTTTCAACGGGAAATAATAAAATTTCTCAGTGGACCGTGATTCTTGGTGACAACGGAAGTGGTAAAACTACTTTATTAAGAAGCATTACCGCGATGCTACCGGCTCCAGAAAGTTTTTTAAGACGAAGGAGTAACTGGGATACGGAATATGATTTAAGTATCTATACTCGATGGAATAAGAGTTGGAGTTTACGAAGAGGTGATGGCAAAGAGAAATCCGTCTTAAAGTTGAATATCGTCGAGACAAAATCGGCATTTGACGATGGAAAAAACGGCGTGCCAATGGATTTGAGATACGAACACAGTTACGACGACGATGAAGTATTTAATCCACATTATCGATCATCAATAAACACTGTCTTTTTTTCACCCGTATTCTGTTTTGCCTATGGAGCAAACAGAAGGGTCGCACCAAACTCACTCACTGGTACAAAGCTTTTGGAAGCCAATGAAACTCTGTTTAATGATGAGGCTTTTTTGCCAAGCTCTGAAGAGTTTTTCTTGCAAGTTGATTATGAATCGGCTAAAAGTCGCAGAGGTAGCTCGGAAATTAATGTAGTTAAAAATTTGTTGAAAAGAATTCTTCCATCAGGAATTCAAGACATAAAAGTAATAAAAGCCGGACCTTTACTAAGAGAAGTGCAGGTAAAGACTCATTTTGGTTGGGTAAACATCAATGAACTAAGCCTGGGATATAAAACCACAATTGGCTGGTTAATTGACTTCGCCTCAAAAATGATTTATTATCACCGAAACTCAAAGAATCCTTTCAACGAACCTGCAATACTTATACTTGATGAGATTGATCTTCATATGCACCCAGCCTGGCAAGTTGAGATAGTTGAAAATTTAACAAAGCTTTTTCCCAAAACGCAATTTATAGTAACAGCGCATAGTCCCCTGATTGTACAAGCCGCGTTGGGTGCGAATATTATTTTATTGAAACGTGTGAGTAATAGAGTAAAAATTATTAACGACCCCGATATTATTCGTACGTGGAGAGTAGATCAAGTGCTGACGAGCGATCTTTTTGGTCTTATTAGTTCGAGAAGTCCTTTTGTCGAAAAATTGCTCGAGGAAAGGAATGAACTATTAAGGAAAATGCAATTGGATGAGCAAGAAAAAACCAAGCTCCGACAAATTGAAGATGTCCTTGGTGAATTGCCTGTGTATGACGATGTGTATGAGAAGCAGGCGTATTCGGCACTTAACAAGATTACTAGTTTGTTAAAGCGTAAAGCGACTCATGATTAAAATATCTAAATCCACGGCTATTCCCACAATTTTGACCATTCAAGGTACAGCAGATCGACAAAGATTATGCAATCAATATAATGCTAATCCGCCCGTTTATCACATTCCATACAACAAAATTACGAATCCACACAAACTGGAAGTAGATACTTCTATCTACGGAGACAAAACCGTAAAACAACAAATAATTACCGACCAGCATAAGAAATGTTGTTTTTGTGAGGCTACATTTTTAGCAAATGGCTATGGGGATGTTGAACACTATCGACCAAAAGGCGGCTATAAACAAAACGCGGGAGACTCCTTAGGGAAACCAGGTTATTATTGGCTTGCCTACGAATGGAGTAATTTGCTTTTCAGTTGCGATGTCTGTAACCGATCTTTTAAAAAGAATTTTTTCCCTTTATCTACGACTTATCGTGCATTGAATCATCACAATGCCCTTGAGAATAGCGCAAACTGTTTGCTAATCAATCCAATTAATGAGAATCCGGAACTTCACATAACATTCAACCAGGAAATTCCCGTTGGAAAAACAAATAAAGGCAAAGAATCAATCAACAAATATGGAATTGGCCGAGCTACGTTAAATGAGGAAAGACGAAAACATCTAAGAGAAGTTAAAGCGAACCTAATGTTATCTGAAATTGATATTGCCAATTTAACCGATAATCAAAAAAACCAAATTAAAAGCTGGATTGGTGCGCAGTCGGACGCTGACCTTCAGGCGGTTGTTGATGACGCAATTAATTTTAGAAATAATTGTGCTAAGGTTTATTTCCCATTTACAAACTTAGTCAGAAGTAATTTCCCAAATTTACCGAAAATATAAATTGAATGACATCTTCCGCAATCATATCCAAAGTTTGGTCTTTCTGTAATACCCTGCGCGATGATGGCGTAAGTTATGGGGATTACCTGGAGCAGCTTACCTATTTGTTATTCCTTAAAATGGCGGATGAGTACAGTAAGCCGCCTTATGGGCGCACTTTGCCTATCCCGGCGGCATACAACTGGGAAAGTTTAATAGCCTTGCGCGGCGCGGAGTTGGAAGGTCACTACACCGAATTGCTCCGCACCCTGGGCACGCAAAAAGGCGTGCTGGGCCAGATATTCACCAAAAGCCAGAACAAGATACAGGACCCCGCCAAACTATATAAACTGGTTGCGCTGATTGACAACGAAAACTGGATTATGATGGGCACCGATGTGAAAGGTGACATTTACGAGGGCCTGCTGGAAAAGAATGCAGAAGATACCAAAAGCGGCGCCGGTCAGTATTTCACCCCGAGGGCTTTAATTAAGGCGATGGTAGCCTGCGTTCGCCCTCAACCCAATAAGACTATTGCCGACCCCGCTTGCGGCACAGGGGGCTTCTTTTTGGCTGCATACGACTATATAGCTGAGAACTACAAACTGGATAGGGAACAAAATATATTCCTGAAATACCATACCTTTTTCGGCAACGAGATTGTCGCAGGCACACGCCGCATGGCGCTGATGAACCTTTTCCTGCACAACATAGGGGACATTGACAGCGAAAACAATATTTCGCCAGCTGATGCACTGATCGCACAAAGTGCCACCACGTACGATTATGTGCTGGCTAACCCGCCGTTCGGTAAAAAAAGCAGTCAGACCTTTACCAACGAAGAAGGCGAACAGGAAAAAGAAGACCTCACCTATAACCGCCAGGATTTCTTTGCTACCACCAGCAACAAGCAGCTTAACTTTGTGCAGCATATCAGAACCATGCTCAAAACAACCGGCATGGCGGCGGTGGTATTGCCCGACAATGTGCTATTTGAAGGTGGCGCAGGTGAATTGGTCCGTAAAAAGCTTTTGGAAACCACCGATTTGCATACTATCCTGCGCTTACCCACAGGAATATTCTACGCCAATGGAGTAAAAGCCAACGTAGTTTTCTTTGATGCCAAACCATCCGCAAAAGAACCCTGGACAAAAGAGATATGGTATTATGATTACCGCACCAACGTGCATCATACCCTGAAAAAGAACCCGCTAAAGTTTGAGAACTTGCATGATTTTATTTCTTGCTACAACCCTGAAAACCGTTTTAAGCGCAAAGAAACCTATAATGCTGAAACCAACCCCGAAGGTCGCTGGCGTAAATTCACCTATGATGAGATCATCAACCGCGACAAAGCCAGTCTGGATATTACTTGGTTAAAAGACAAATCGCTTGCTGATCTGGACAACCTGCCGGACCCGGATGTATTGGCGTTGGACATTCTGGAAAACCTGGAGGCTGGGTTGGAGAATTTCAGGTCGATAATTAAGCAGTTGGGGTAAAATTTGAGTTTAACACCAGGCTCAATTAAATAATCTAAAATTGAATTTCTGCCAATTGCAGATGCGGGATAGGTTTTTCCCTCGCCCCTGCTCACCAACCCAACGCCGCTCGTTCGAAATGACATCTCTTCATTATGTCATTTCGAGGGAACGCGAAGGGCTGTGAGGGCGGATGACCGGGAAAACTTGGACGCCGGGCCCTGCATGCTTTACAAGTTTTCTCCTCGCCCCTACGCGCCAACCCAAAGCAGCTCGTTCGAAATGACATCCAACTATTATGTCATTTCGAGGGAACTTTGTGGGCTGTGAGGGCGGGTGACCGAGAAAACTTATACGCCGGGCCTTGCATGTTTTACAAGTTTTCTCCACGCGCCTGAGCGCTTACCCTACGCCGCTCGTTCGAAATGACATTCGATTCAAAACCCCATGTCATTTCGAGGGAACGCAAGGGCTTGTGAAGGCGGGTGACCGAGAAAACTTAGACGCCGTGCCTTGCATGCTTTACAAGTTTTCTCCTCGCCCTTGCGCGCCAACCCAACGCCGCTCGTTCGAAATGACATCCCACTATTATGTCATTTCGAGGGAAGGCGAGGGGCTGTGAGAGCGGGTGACCGAGAAAACTTAGACGCCCGGCCTTGCATGTTTTACAAGTTTTCTCCTCGCCCCTGCGCGCTAACCCAACGCAGCTCGTTCGAAATGACATCCCTTCCAAATGTCATTTCGAGGGAACGCGAAGGGCTCTAAGCGCGGGTGACCGAGAAAACTTAGACGCCCGGCCTTGCATGCTGTTTAGGTTTTCTCCTCGCGCCTGGTCGCCAACCCAACCCTGCTCGTTCAAAATGACATCTCTTCATTATGTCATTTCGAGGGAACGCGAAGGGCTGTGTGGGTGAGTGACCGAGAAAACTTATACGCCGGGCCTTGCATGTTTTACAAGTTTTCTCCACGCGCCTGAGCGCTTACCCTACGCCGCTCGTTCGAAATGACATTCGATTCAAAACCCCATGTCATTTCGAGGGAACGCAAGGGCTTG
>CAISWS010000507.1 GCA_903889265.1 uncultured Bacteroidota bacterium | reverse complement strand
CTTTCAATTCGTAATCCTGCATTTCAATAGCCGTAAGGGGTATAGGCCTTATACTATCCCAGTAAGCAGTATCGCGTTTGTTGGCATTGTCTTCAATCTTCACAACTTCGGCGGTAAATATTTTCTTCTCAGCTTTCTTCTCTGCCTTTTCTTCTGCTTTCTTTTTCTGTTTTTCAGTTTTCTTAATAAGCTTATTTTTTGTGGTGTCCGATTTGGCAACTGTGCCCATGTTGGCAAAACCATTGTTCACTATATAGTTCTTAAAAATACCCAGGTAATAGCCATCCCCTTTCACGCCTAAAAAACTTGCCTTGGCATCATAACGCTGCTGCGAGGGCAGCCATATATTATCTTTCACCGGTATAAAGTACTGGGTCACCTTCAGGGTATCAATGTATTGTATCCCGTTTTCTTTGGTCAGGTATAACTCCAGCGAGTGGATGTTCCAGTTGTCTTCTATAATGCTGATAACCCCCGTAAAACAAGGGTCCGCTTTACGTTTTGGGGTAACCTGTATTTTATTTACCAGGTAATCGCCCTCTTTAAAGGCCCCCAGCATTTTGTAGTTGTAATAGAAAAAAGCATTTTCAGATAGCGGTGAAATAAAAGGCCGTTGGGCAATAAACGGAATAGTAATACTGCGCTCGTAAAAGTTAAAGTAAAAGTCCTGGGCAGCATTAAACGTAAAACCATTCGATTTGCCACTTACTTTAGATGATAAAATAACTTCATGGAATTTATTGGGCTTTTTGTAATACAATTTCGATTGTGATTCGCTCAGGTAAAGTATACCCGAATTGTTGGGCCCGGTAAGTATACCGGTGCGGTTAATTTTCCTGCCCAGTATCTTATCAGGCGCTTCAAGTATACGCTGCATGCCTTTTACGTAGGCATCGCACTGGTAGGTTTCTACCACGGTTAAAAAATGCTTGCGCCTCTCAATGGCCTTTTTAATTACTTCAATAGCAGCGTCCTGGTTTCCGTTCACTACCACATCCCTGATTTGGTATTCGGTCTCTTCCAGCTTCACATCAATCTCCATATCCTTTTGCAGGTTGATGGTTTGCACCTGCTGCTTATAACCCAGGTGCTGAAAAACAATATCATAAGTGCCCGAGGCAAGGTCAAGGTGATACTGCCCGTCGCCGTTAGCCGAAGTTCCGTTACTGGTGCCCTTTACGTAAATATTACTGTAACCAAGTTTTTCACCCTTGGTATCATAAACGGTGCCGTGTATGGTAAAACCATAACCGCTTAATGTTAGCAGAAAAAACAAAATAAATAGAGGGATAGGCAACCGCATGCGGTATGAAAATAAAAAAAGGATTGAAGTTTATTGCCTCGGATTACATCGTTCTGATTATTTAATATCCTGATAATATAAATTCAGCAAACCCTTTTTGCCCATAAACGGCTTTAGTTTATCGTAAGGGATAATAAAATCAATAATGCTTAAAACATAAGTACTCCCCCTGAAGTATAGATCAACCCCATTGTCATTCATAGTAAAATCCAGGTCTGCTAACTGTGCTTCCCATTCCTCCGGGTCAGGATTAAAGCCTTTTAATCTTTCCATCAGCCCCTTCATTACCAGCGTGTCAATTTCGTTTATCCTGTCGTTATCAAATAAATCATTAAACTTTACTTGTTTCCCTGTTTTAAGATTAAAGTTCAGGGTTGTAAATTCTGTATAAGGCTGTCCTGATGGGTTCCCATCCTCATCCCGGGGTAGGGGCGGGCTTGAGCTTACTGTGCAGCTAACAAAATTATGCCTGCCAAATAGCGTCCGGTAATTTGAAAAGCTGCTTACCTCCCTTATTCCGGAATTGCAAAGCGTGGCTGAATCCTCATTTCCCCATTGGCTAAAGGCATAAACAGTGCCCGATATTTCATCGTTAATTTTGCGGTTAACCGCCGTATCACTTCCTTTTATTTCTTTCCACTCCAAAAGGAAATAGCAGGTTTTATTAAAATGAATGGTGTCAAATCGTGGTATTATCTGCACGGTGTCAATGTGCTGGGCAGATATGAAGCAGGATGATAAAAGGATAGAAAAAAGCAGTGCTATCTTCATATCTGCAAATCTATATTATCCTGCAGAAGAGTGATTATGAGTTTTGAACTTACTATTAACCTTTAGCGATTACAGATTTCACAACTTTTTAAAAGTTGTCAGATCTCCCTTTCCGGCCAGGCACAAAAAAAGGGGCCCTTTACAAAAGCGCCCCCTTTTCAAAAGTTGTAGTAAAGTTATTACCGGTTTATATTCATGTAACCCCAATCACGTTTTCTGGCTGGGTGAAATCTTTTACGCTTTGGCTTATCATCATCCGTGTTGGGCGCCGCAGCTACATCAGTAGAATGAGATTTGGAACCTATCCCTGTTTTTGCAGGGGTATTTGTTTTCTCAGGCGTGTTTACATCAATAGGAGGGAAGAAGTAGGTTTGGGTATCTTCTGCCTTTTGTGCTACAGGTTCAAGCGGGGTAGGTACATCAGTATTTTCGTTATTAATAACAGGTGCAGGTATTGTAACTGCCACCGGTTGATTAATTACCGGTTGAACCTGTTGTGCCGCAATAATAGTTGATTGAACCGGGTCGGTAGCGGCTATATGCCTTACCTTAACCTTGGTTAAAGCAATTTCAGATGGCGTTACAACACTTTTTACCGGCTCGGTTTGTTGAACTGAAGCAGGTTTGGTTATGGTAGTGGCAACTGAAGTTTTTGTAACGGGAGTGTTTGCATGTTCATTATCGCGGTACGAGTTAACCACGTAACCTGTTATAACCGAAGTACCTATTACAAGCGCTGCCGCAATAATTCCGGCCAAAGCGCGTTTAGGTATTAAGGAAGTTACCACCGGTGCTGCTCCGGCAGCAGCAGCAGCTGCTACAGGCATTGCATCCAGTTCCGCAGATATTCTGTTCCATGTTCCAAAGGGTGGGGCAACCTGGTGCTCATTCATCATCTGCTCTATCTTCCGGTCGAAATTTTTAGTGTTTTGCTCCATAACTTGCTTCTTTTCTTTCCAATTAATTTGAGTTCCCTTTGTGTGTATCTTTTACGATCAGTTAGCTGCAGAAGTTCTCCTGTCTCTGTCTACACCTTCAGTAATCATTTTTTGCAGTAAATACCTGGCCCTTGCCAATTGCGATTTTGATGTTCCTTCTGAAATATTCATCATCTCGCCAATTTCTTTGTGGCTGTAACCTTCAATTACATACAGGTTAAAAACCGTTCTGTAACCGTCGCTTAAAGTCTGTATCATTTTCAATATATCCTCATGCTTTAAAGTTTCCAAAGCATTGTCCTCATAGCACTCATAGTAATTCACTTCCGAATCATGCAGGGCATACAGGTTAACGTGCTTTCTGTAATGCTCTATGGCGGTGTTTACAAATATTCTGCGCACCCAGCCTTCAAAAGCGCCTTCGCTTCTGAACTTGTCAATGTTCTTAAACACCTTCACAAAACCCTCCTGTAAAAGGTCCTGCGCCGAGTTGTATTCATTGGCATACCTCAGGCATACGGAAAACATTTTCCCTGCAAACTGATTATACAGAACCTGCTGAAATTTCCTGTCTCCAGCCATGCAACCCTGTATGATCTGCATTTCGGTGTAGTTTTGGTTTGGTGTCATAATTTGCTTTTCAGGTTAACCAAATTTACTAAAAATATTCTGTATTCTTATTTTAAGACGGCAATAGCTGCTAAATGGTTGGCAAACAGCTCAAAACTTTTTTTCCGGTGGCTAAAAACGTTCTTTTCCTCTAGTGTCATTTCTGCGTAGGTTTTACCGGCACCTGTGGGCATAAATATCGGGTCGTAGCCAAATCCCTGGGTGCCTTTGCGCTCATTCAGTATAGTCCCCTCTGTAATGCCTTCAAATTGAACGTATTTACCATCCGCATAGTATGTAATTACTGTTTTAAAGCGGGCGTTGCGGTCAGTTTCACCCTTCATTTTTTGCAAAACCATATCTGTATTGTCGTCATAACTGGCCTTTACCCCGGCGTAGCGGGCTGAATAAACCCCGGGCTCGCCATCTAAAGCATTAATCTCCAGCCCAGTATCTTCCGAAAAACAGGCAATGCCAAACTTATTGGCCAGGTACTCTGCCTTTTGCAGGCTGTTTCCTTCAATGGTAGCCCTGGTTTCCGGCAACTCCTCAGTAAAACCTATGTCTTTTAAACCAAGGATTTCAAAGCCCTTGGGTGCTATGGAAAGTATTTCTTTTAGTTTGTGTTGGTTGCTGGTGGCGAAAATTAGTTTCATTTTGCGTGTTTAAATTTTAATGGCCAACAGCCGCCCCTTCTGTCCCCTTTCCGCCGAAAACGGAGGGATGAAACAAAAGGGGACGGAAGGGGCGGCTGCACTTCCAAAAACGAAAAATTAAAATATTAATTGCCGCTCTTTCAATCAAGGCCGCAAAAGTCTCAATACTCAATACTAAAATCTAAATACCATCCTCAAATCTCCAACATCTTCTTCAACACAATCCACAACATCTTCTTCGCCTCACCATTTTTCATCAAAGTATCCAGGCTATCTGTGTTGATAATTTTTACCCCGCTCAGTTCATATGGAAAATTCTTTTTTAGCTTCGATAGGTTACGGCTTATGCTCACTTCACCAAACACAAGTACTACATCGGGCTTATATTCATTTTGCAAATTTCCTAAAGTAATATCCGGTATAAACCGCGCATTTAAGTAAACTGTTTCTTCAGGTTTAAACTGGCAGGCCTGTATCAGTTTATCCAGCATTTCTTTCATCGCTGCCGGTAATGTTTCTTCTGGCTGGCTGTAAACAACAACTGCTTTACGTTGGCCGCTAGTGCTTACCGTCTTGTTTACACTAACGTCTAAATGGAATACCTTTTGCTTGCTAAACAGCAGATTTGGCGATAAAAGTTCAAGCATTTGTGTGTTTTATTGAATGTTCAAAAATAAAATTCTGAACTAAAGTGAAAATGAAAAGTTATACTAATTTTGTTCCTTAACGGGCACACAAAACTAACCAATATGGGCTACAAAATAACCGTCGAAAGGACTAAGGAGTCAAAAATCGCAGAGATTGATTTTAACCACCTGCCTTTTGGTAAACACTTTTCTGATCACATGTTTGTGGCCGATTATTACGATGGCGACTGGCACGATTGCCGTATCCTCCCCTTTGGCGAATTTACCATGCTCCCGGCACTATCTTCGCTGCATTACGGACAGGCAATTTTTGAAGGCTTAAAAGCTGAAAAGGATGCTGATGGTAATCCTATCATTTTCCGCCCGCTCAAAAATGTAAACCGCTTTAATATTTCAGCCGACAGGATGGCCATGCCGGAAGTTCCTCAGGAGCTTTTTATGAATGCTGTTGATAAGTTGGTTTCGTTAGATAAAGACTGGATTCCTACAACAAAAGATTCGTCTTTATATATCAGGCCGTACATGTTTGCTACCGAAAAATTTGTAGGTATTAAACCTGCTGAAAATTTCAGGTTTGTAATATTTACCGGCCCTGTGGGTGCTTACTACAACCATCCTGTAAGGGTGTTTATTCACGATAAATATGTAAGGGCATTTCCGGGTGGTGTTGGCTATGCTAAATGTGCCGGCAATTACGGCGCAGTAATGATGCCAACCCGCGAAGTTCAGAAAATGGGATACGACCAGATACTTTGGTTAGATGGAATCCACCACCGCTACTTGCAGGAAATTGGCACTATGAACGTATTTGCCATTATTGATGGAGTTATCATTACTCCGGCGTTAGACCAGGGAACTATCCTTGATGGCGTTACCCGCGATAGTATGGTGCGCCTGGCCGAAAGCGAAGGCTATGTCATCCAGGAACGCGATATTTCAATTGACGAGGTAATACACGCCTACCACGAAGGTAAATTGGAAGATATGTTTGGCACCGGCACCGCAGCAGTGGTTTCGCATATTGGCGAGTTCCATTATAAAGGCGAAAACTATGAACTGCCACCGGTTGAAGGCCGCGAAATTTCAAATAAATTGAAATCAAGGCTAACTTCTATCAAATCGGGTAAAGCTGAAGATATCTATAACTGGTTACACACCGTTCCGGTTTCAGTTTACGCTAATCAATAAAACCAGACCCTTCGGTCCCCGGAGGGGAAGCTAAGGGCAGGAGTGCAAGTCGGCGTAGTATTTAAATTGTCCGTAAATAATGCGCATTACAGTTTTTTGTGGATTGGATGCTCCGGTTTGTTTCTTGTCCCACTTCTCGCTCATGTCCCTATGCATCCATACGATATTGGTTATTTGCCTCTGGTCTCCCCTTCGGGTCCGTTAAAGCACACTTTTCCCGTACAGGACCAGTTTAACGGCATCTGGAACCGCAACTACTCTCAACCCTCTGTTGATGTAACTATTGCGCAAAATAATTGGGCCTGGGATGGTATGGATGAAAGTGGGTTATACCATTTTGGGTTATACAATGCCGGGGCAATGGAGTACGAGCAAATTGTAGTAGTAATGCATTAGTGAAATTACTTAAATTAGAGGCGAACCTGATAATCGGATTGAGATGAAAAAGACCTTATCAACAATATTGATGTTTTGTTTTTTAGGCCTGTGTGTCTCTGCTCAAAAAACGGATTACCAATGGTTGTTTGGATATGACAATTATGCAGCTTCTGATACTAATTTTGGTGGGGTTACAATGGATTTTGATTCTACCTATCCTATACTAACAAGACACATTAGAATTGCGGATATGAACGAATGTAATGCCAGCTATTGTAATGATTCTGGAAGATTGCTATTTTACACAAATGGTGGTGATATTTTTGATGGACGCGATTCTATTATGTTCAATGGAGATAGCATTAACTATGGCCGTCAATGGCATGAGGATTTAATTGCTACTAACGAAAGATATTCGGGGTTAAGAAATATCCAAGGCATGCTAGCTTTATCTGCTCCCGGAGATAGTAATAAAGCATATATTATTCATTGTATTGACTGGTTATCTGATTTTCAAAGTGGCGTTTCTGCTTTCCTCGTGGATACTACATTTTATTCATTAATTGACTTAAAGGGCAATAACGGATTTGGGCAGGTAATTAAAAAAAATCAAGTAATTAATAATGATTCTCTTGCCTATGGTTATCTATCAGATGTAAAGCATGGCAACGGGCGGGATTGGTGGATTGTGCATCCATACTATATCAATAACTGTTATTACGAATTTTTACTGACCGATACCGGCATCGGATTAACCGGCGTTCAATGTATTGGCGATTCAATGTTTGGCTATGGTGATTTGGGCACAAGTTGTTTTTCACCGGACGGCGGCAAGTACTTTTGGGTTAATTCAACGGATGGCATCCATATGTTTGATTTTGACAGGTGCACTGGTGTGTTGAGCAATCCGCAGCATATTCCGTTTCCCATTCCCGGTTTTGGAGATAGCATAACGCCCATTGCAGGTATTGCTGTTTCTCCCAGTAATCAGTATCTATACATAGTGGGAAATGTAATGATACTTCAGTATGATTTATTGGCTTCAAATATTGGGGTATCGGCAGATACAGTTGGTGTTTTCGATGGCACTTACGATATTTATCCTCAAAACCTTAACACGTTTTTCTTGGCGCAGTTAGGGCCTGATGGAAAAATTTACATCAACTCTACTAACGGTACGCAAACGTTACACGTGATTAATCGACCAGATCAAAAGGGAGATAGTTGTTTATTTGCACGACACAGTTTTGATTTACACACCTTTAATGAATCAAGTCTGCCTAATTTTCCTAACTACCGATTAGATGCTTTGCAAGGCAGCCCCTGCGATACTTTATCTACCATGACAACCGAAGTACGATCAATAAAAGAAAAAATTCTAAAGGTATTTCCTAATCCCGCCTCAGACATTGTTACTGTTGATTACGGCTTTACTGATTGGAATAAAGGAGCAGTTAGTTTAGAAATTACGGATGCTTTAGGGCAGTTGGTTTACACACAATCTTTGCCCATGTATAGCGGGTATCAGCGATTGGATGTGTCGCGTTTTGCTTCGGGCTTGTATAATGTTGCAATCAAACGCAGCGGGGCTGCTGTGGCGGTAGCTAAGTTGGTGAAAGAATGATGGATTTTATTCAAAGTCTCCCCTTCGGGGAAGTAATGGGCTGGCATTTAAAAAGAAAAGCCCTCCACCTAAATGGAGGGCTTCTTTGTTTAACCCTTAATAACTAAACATACACTATAGACTTCCGTTTGGGCAAAAGGTTGCATGGGGTGTTGAAAAAAATGATTGTATCCTGAACTTACTTGTTTTAATATTGTTCATCATTCATTTTAATTTAAAACCACAATATTTATGGCATTATCAGCAGGAACCAAGGCGCCCGATTTTAAACTGTTTAATACAGACAAAAAGGAAGTATCGTTAAGCGATTTTAAAGGTAAGAACCTGATTATCCAATTCTTTCCTGCGGCTTTTACCGGCGTTTGCACTGCCCAGATGTGTAGCAGCCGCGATGAACTTTCCCTTTATAATGGCATGAACGCATCGGTTGTAGGGGTATCCGTAGATATGCCGTTTAGCCTGGGCGAATTCAAAGCCAAAAACGGCATCAACTTCGACCTGTTATCCGACTTCAACAAAGATTTTATCAAGGCTTACGATATGTATTTGGAGAATTTTGCGTTAGGTATGAAGGGAGTATCCAAAAGAGGTGTTGTTTTAATTGACAAAGACGGAGTGGTTCAATATTCCGAAGTTACCCCATCTCCCGGCGACCAGGTAAACTTTGAAGCCCTGAAGGCTGCTTTGGCTAAATTGAACTAGGCCGGTAATATTTTTAGCGCAGGAACGCAAAGGGTGGACAAAGAATTTCGGGTTTCAAACCCGTTTTTATACTATAATATGGTTTTCTTACTGTATTCCTTTCCCCTCTTTGTGTTTTTGCGTTGAAGGTTATTCTGGATTCAGCCTTTTTTCTGAATTTTTCACAATTGTTTAGTAGTCTTTTTTGGGTATTATACGTCTATATAAATATAGTAGTCAGTTGAATGTTTCTTAGTCAGTGGTTTTGGTATTTGGTTTACCATACATTACCCGGTTTTTTTAGGCCAAAAAATGTAGGTAGCCGTATATTAAATGGAAATGGAAAGGGAAGTGAAAGATTGATTTAGACTAAAGCGCAAGAACATGGCATACAAAAATTATAAGTTTAAAACACTGCGCGTGTTTGCTTCAGACGAATGGCTTGCCAACCGTACCCGCGAATACCGCTCAGTTTTCGACCGTAGTGAAACCACTTATATATCGGCCGAAATAGCTTTTTACAATAAGCTTTTTGATGAGCAGGATTGGGAAACCACCATTAACCTCAAGGCTTTTTCGCATGTGGAGGGCAAAAAGAAGGAACTCTGCAGTCAGGATGAAAAAAGGAAAATAAGGCTGGATGAAAACGTTGTGTACATCAATAAAGGATGGGGGATGGCAACGCCAGGGGCCTTCTGGACCCAGGGCGAATACAGCTGGGAAGCGTATATAGATGGCGAACTGATAGGCACTAAACGCTTTTATATTGAAGATGTAGGCAAGGTGGCCGCCGATGCCAATCCGTTTTTTGCAATTGATTCTGTAAGGTTTTATACCGGCGATTACAACGCTGTTAATAACGAGAATAAGGTTTACCTGAAAAAGATAAGCCGCAACGAAACGCAATACCTGTATACGGAATTCAGGTTGAAGAATAAGCAGCCTTCGGAATGGAACTGTGAGATATTCTTTAACTGGTATAATGCCTCCGGCCTGTTAAAAGCCCGCATTGAAAGGTTCAGAAAAGTGGAAGCAGGCAAAGTAGACGAAATAATTTCGTTTAACGAGGGCTGGGGTAACGATATACCCGGCACCTGGAAAGACAGCCGCTACCGTCTTGAAATTGTATTTATGGATACCGTAATAGCGGTATTGCACCTTGAAACCGCCGATGAGGACGAAGAAGGTGAAGTGGAAATTAATTATGCCAGTGGAAATGTTGCAAATCTCAGCTCTTCGCAACCCACTGCACCCGATGAATCACTGGACGCCAATTTGAAGAAACTGGATAGCCTGGTGGGCCTGGAAGAACTGAAGAAAGAAGTTAAGAACCACATTGATTATCTCAATTTTTTAAAGTTAAGGCAGGAGAGGGGCTTTAAAGACTCTGAGCGCATTAACCTTCACTCGGTATTCACCGGCAACCCAGGCACCGGTAAAACTACTGTGGTAAAGCTGCTGGGGCAGATATACAAGAGCATGGGCCTGCTAAGCAAAGGCCATGTAAAAGAAGTTGACCGCGCGCAATTAATTGGCGAATACATAGGCCAAACAGCACCCAAGGTTAAAAAGGCCATTGAGGAAGCAAAAGGCGGTATCCTTTTTATTGACGAAGCATACTCCCTGGCCCGCGAAGCGGACGACAGCAAGGACTTTGGAAAAGAAGCTATTGAAGTGCTGATAAAAGAAATGAGCGATGGTACGCGTGATATGGCAGTAATGGTAGCCGGTTATCCGCACGAAATGGAGATTTTTCTGAAATCAAATCCAGGCCTGCGTTCACGGTTTGCCAATTACTTCCACTTTGAGGATTATCTGCCCGATGAACTGCACGCTATTGCAATTAGTTATTCCATTCAGAAAAACGTAAAACTTACAGAGGCGGCCAACGCATATTTAGGTGAGCAACTGATGGAAGGGTTCCGTAACCGCGATAAATCTTTTGGTAATGCCCGTTACGCAATCTCTATTATTGACGAAGCCAAGATGGACCTGGGCCTGCGCCTGATGAAACGGGCAGACCTGCGCGAATTGGATTCGGAAATGCTTTCAACCATTGAACAGGAGGATATTGAAATGGTGTTTAAGCAAAGGGGCAGGCGCAAATTCAACATTAATATCAACGAGCGTTTATTGCAAAGTGCGTTGGATGAACTGAACGCCCTGATAGGCATCAGCAATATCAAGAACGAGGTAAACGAACTGGTTAAACTGGTTCGTTTTTATCACGACATAGGCAAAGATGTTTTGAATAAATTTTCGCTGCATACCGTGTTTTTGGGTAACCCCGGCACCGGTAAAACAACAGTAGCCCGTATTATGGGCAAGATATTTAAGGCACTGGGTCTGGTTGAACGCGGCCACTTGGTTGAGTTAGACCGCCAGGGTTTGGTGGCAGGTTTTATCGGCCAAACTGCCATAAAAACCGAGGAGCGGATAAAAGAAGCAAAGGGCGGAGTATTGTTTATTGACGAAGCATATGCTTTAGGCGAGGGAAATGATTTCGGGCGCGAAGCAATTGAAACCCTGCTTAAACGCATGGAAGACAGCCGGGGCGAGTTTGCAGTTATTGCGGCTGGCTATACTGACCCTATGAACCGTTTTCTGGAATCAAACCCCGGTTTAAAGTCCCGTTTCGACCGCACTTTTACTTTCCAGGACTATACCTCTACGGAGCTTTTCCGGATAGCGCTCTCCTTATTAAAAACGGAGAACATCAGGCTCGATAACGAGGCATACGACTACCTGCAAAAATACATTGATTCTATTTATACCTACCGCGATAAATTTTTCGGCAATGGGCGCGAGATACGAAAACTGGTGGTAGATGCAGTGCAAAATCAAAACCTGCGCCTTGCATCTTTACCCAAAGACGAACGCACCAAAGAAATGCTTGAAACCATGACCCTTGAAGACCTGAAAGAATTTAAAATTCAGGAAGGTAAGCGTGGTAATTTAGGGTTTAAGTATTAGAAATTCTGATTGCTGATTTATGATTTTTTTGAATTAAGAATCAATGTCGTTAGGTTAAGCGTTGTCAAGATACGACCCGCTCTGGGGTCGCATAACCTAGTTCGAGGTTTGCTATAAATATTTGACTCCTCTGGAGTCGCAATGAGTAAAAATTGAGGTTTTGACCTCAGAGAGGTCAAATATTTATAGTGCCAACAGCCAAAGAGGAATTCGACTCCAGAGGAGTCGCACTTGTATTTCCTTAACTTAATGACATTGAATTACGAATGACAATCTTTTATTCATTCATAATTCAGAAATCATAATTCATAAATTATTTTAGCATCTGCTCAATCGCCGCACCCGCAAAATGGTCAGTCTTATAGGTATATCCAAGCAACTGAGCAATAGTAGCTGCAATCTGGTTACTGTATAATTGCCCTTTGGCTTTAACCTCACCCTTAGCAGTAATACCTGCGCCTATTGCTGCTATCCAAACATTATCGGCGTGTAGCACATGGCCGTGGTGGCGCCACTCTAAATTCGGGATATCGCCCCGGCCATGGTCGCAGGTAATAATGATGGTGGTTTTGTCTTTATACTGCGGGTCGCTTTGCACAAAATTCCAGAGGTCTTCAATGTAACGGTCTAAGGTAGTTGCGGTGTTCAGGTAGGCAGAGTAATTACCATCATGTGCGTAATCGTCTGTTTCATCAAATCCTATAAATGCAAAACGCGGGTGGTTACGGGCAATATATTCCTTGGCAAAATGATAGGTCAGTGAATCTGTTTTTGCAAACGGGTTGTGCGCGGGTACTGTGGTTTTCCATTCAGTATATTCTGCACCTTTCGCATTTACAAATCCCTTGTTATTTAATTTCAGGTCGGCAAACACAGGCACATTATTGCGCTTGTCGTTAATAATCCTCGGAAAGGCATCCCAGGTGGCCACAGCCACCATTTTATTCTCAAATCCTTTTTGCGCCAGTAAAAAATCAAAAATGGTTGTGTTCGGGTTGTAACCGTAATCATTGCTGTTAATCCGCTTATCCCCCCAGCCCGAAAATATCTCATTATATCCGGGGAACGAGAACGTATAACCATTCGTCACCTTTACACTATTGCCGTATTTCCTGTTGCCATATATCTGTCCCTTTTGCGCCACGGTGCTCCATAAAAACGGCATAACCTTTGCCCTTCTTACAGTGGCATCTTTATCCCAATACTTCGCCTTCATTTCCTTTACATTGCCGGCGTATTTTTTTACATTGATAATCTTCTTCTGCGCTCCGCCAAAAAGTTCCTGCCAGCGGTAACCATCCAGGGTAATTAATATTACGTTTTCTGTTTTTGCATTTTGTTGTGCAAACGAAAAGGTGCTTATAAATACCAGCGCAAAAAGTAAGGTGTATTTCATACCGGAGGATTTTAAATTTAGGATTGAGTCGAAAAGACGCCCGAATGTAAAAAAGAAACTTTCAAATGCAATTTCTACTCACTGCAATTGCCAAAGTTTAATGTTCTGGGAATATGATGGGTGAGGCAAAAGGCTGTTGAGCAATTTATATAGAGCACCGCCAATACCTCTTCCCCAAAATTTAGTTAAACCCCAACAACTAATTTCATTATTATCATCAAACAACCTTTAATTAGCGGCATGGAAGATATTCATAAAGAGCAAAACTTTTCGCCCGGCCCTTCAGTAAAGGAAACTTCATTTTTAGATGGCCCTCACTCGCGTTTCAAAGAATTTGCATTTGTAATAGACGTAGCCCGCGAGTTCATAAAAGGCTTCAGAAAATTGCATTTTGTAGGCCCCTGTATAACCGTTTTTGGTTCAGCCCGTTTTAAAGAGGGGCATCCTTACTATGAAGTAGCCCGCAAAGTAGGGGCTGAGATGGTGCGGCTTGGTTTTACCATCATGACAGGTGGCGGCCCCGGTATTATGGAAGCAGCAAACCGCGGTGCAAAAGAAGTTGGGGGTAAGTCCGTTGGCTGTAATATTGTGTTGCCCATTGAGCAACACCCCAATCCTTATCTGGATGTTTGGGTAAATATCGATTACTTCTTTATCCGCAAACTAATGCTCACCAAATACAGCTACGGCTTTATTGTAATGCCCGGCGGCTACGGAACGCTTGATGAATTTTTTGAAGCCATAGTAATGATACAAACCAAAAAGCTGAAACGTTTCCCGGTAGTTTTAATGGGCAGAGAATATCACAAAGAACTATACGCCCATTTGCAAAGCCTGATAACAGCTGAAACAATTGGCAAGGATGACCTGGATCTCTTCCTGTTTACCGATTCAATCGAAGAAGCAAAGGATCATATAAGCAAATATGCCATTGAGGGCTTCGGCCTTAAACGCCATCAGGATATCAAGCCTTTAAAATGGTTGGGAGAGAAGGCGCATTATTTGTACGGTGTGTGATTATTGAAATGCAGAATACTGGCTCACGCAAAGTGCGCTAAGGTAAATGCAAAAGAACCGCCAAGAGTTTTATACCTTCTATGCGGTTCTTTGCGTTGTATTTTCTCCGCGCCCCCTGCGTAAACCTGTATTAATGCCTAAAACATCACCCCCGTATAATTATGCGGGCTAATCTTCCTTAACTCCTGCTTTACAGCTTCTGTAACATCCAGTGTGTTTATAAACTCCTGTATGCTCTCCTTGCTTATTCCATGCGAACCTCGTGTTAACTCTTTCAGTTTCTCATAAGGTTGAGGATATCCCTCGCGGCGCAAAATAGTTTGTATCGCTTCTGCCACTACCGCCCAGTTATTTTCAAGGTCTGCATGTATGGCAGCTTCGTTCAGCAACAACTTTGACAGCCCTCTTTCCAAAGATGCAAAGCTTATTAGCGTATGCGCAACCGGCACCCCGATATTTCTCAAAACAGTTGAGTCTGTCAAATCTCTCTGTAGCCGCGAAATAGGTAGCTTGGCCGAAAGGTGTTCAAAAATAGCATTGGCTAAACCCAGGTTACCTTCGGCATTTTCAAAATCAATCGGGTTTACTTTATGTGGCATGGCCGATGAGCCTACCTCATTCTTTTTTACCTTCTGCTTAAAATACTCCATACTTATATATTGCCAGCAATCGCGGCAAAGGTCGGTAAGTATGGTGTTGATACGTTTCATGGTATCAAAATGTGCCGCCAGGTTATCGTAATGCTCAATTTGTGTGGTATAATGGCTGCGGGTAAGGTGCAGTTTACGGCTAACAAAATCATTGGCAAATTCAACCCACTGCACATGCGGATATGCCACGTGGTGCGCATTCAGGTTTCCGGTGGCACCGCCAAACTTGGCGCTGTAATGTATCTGTTCAAATAAATGCAGCTGATTTTTTAACCGCTCAACAAACACCATCAGCTCTTTTCCCAAACGCGTGGGCGATGCAGGCTGCCCGTGGGTATGTGCCAGCATAGGTATGTTTTGCCATTCGGTGGCCTGGCCTTCCAGTTGGTCAATAATTCTTTTAAGGGCGGGCAGGTAAACTTTTTCGTTGGCTTCTTTAAATGATAAAGGTATGCTGGTGTTATTAATATCCTGCGAGGTAAGGCCGAAGTGAATAAACTCTTTCCAGTTTTGCAGGCCCATCTCGTCAAACTTTTCTTTCAAAAAATACTCCACAGCTTTAACATCGTGGTTGGTTATTTTTTCGGTATCCTTAATTTTTTGAGCATCTTTTTCGCTAAAGCCTTTTACGACAACTCTTAACGCCGAAAAGTTTTTTGTGGGAAAATCAGCCAGTTGCGGTAAAGGAATTTCGCAAAGTGCAATAAAATATTCCACCTCCACATGCACCCGGTATTTTATCAGGGCGAATTCCGAGAAATAAGCGGCCAGTTCTTCCGTCTTGTTTCTGTAGCGCCCGTCAATGGGAGAAATGGCTGTAAGGGTATTTAACTGCATGCCGTAAATTT
>CAISWS010000506.1 GCA_903889265.1 uncultured Bacteroidota bacterium | reverse complement strand
CCGAAGTTGCTTTTTTGCTTTAACTCCTCCACGGTAAAAGCAGGGCGGTAGGCGCTTTTATCCTGGTCGCAATAAAAATCGAGGTCTTTATACTGATAGGATTTTCTGTTGTTCCTGGTTTCAGTCAGTAATGCCAAAGATGGCCTGCCCATAAAGAAACCTTCTTTGTTAAGCACGTTCTTTTTGCGCTGATAATTTTGATACAAATTAGCGCCGGTTGAATCCATTTTAAAGGAAGGCATTAATTGCGAAAGGCCGCCGGAAGTATATTTTGCTGTGTCGTCCCTATCGCCGCTTATGCCAATACGTTTGCTCACAATTTCGTAAGCTGCATTCATTTTCGCTGTATCTAACCCGGCTCGTTTTAATTCAGACTCCGAGAACATACAGCAACCCAGTCCCCAGCCATTACCCAGACCGCCTAAAGAGAGCGATTCGAGTGGGAAGAAAGTATCGGATATCAGGGGCATCCAATCAAACACCTTCCGCATCATAAATTTACGGGGCGGGGTTAAGTGTTCCCCTGTTTTTACTTTACCAAAAGGAATGCCCTCGAAATTTTTACCAATAAAGTATTCGTACTGATTTCCCTCCTGTTGCTTTATACTCAGGTAGTCTTTATCGGGTATCAGGCCATCGTAGTTAGTATCTGTAACTCCCCCGTCAAGCATCAGCACCTGCACGCCTTTTTCAACCAGCGTTTGAGCCGCCATGGCACCGGTGCATCCCGAACCTATTACTATGTAATCTGCTATTGCCACTAGAAGAAAAGCAGGATTAAGCTACCCGCTAAACCCTGCAGGCCATCCTGCACGCCTTTAGCCATAAGCGTTAATAAATGAAAGCGGGAAAATGTTTTGGGTTTGAAAAAATCAAAATATAATGGGCTTGTTTCAAGGATGGCAAAAGCTATTATCATTCTTTTTCTGAGGCGGTGTTTGGGGTTAAATAAACCAAGGGCAGAATCAATAAACCCAACGCTCCAGGTATTGCTTATCATAAACTGAAGTAGCTTAATCTCAACATCATTTAACGTGGTTTCTTCATGTTGAATCGCCCGCTCAAAAAGAGACAAACTTTGAGAATCGGCGGTTTGACCGGTCAGGTACCTGCAATAAACTATCATTTCCTGCCTGCTGAGGGTAAGCTCGTCCATTATCCCTTTATTTGGGGTTTAGTTTATCCAATTTTTCTTTTAGCAGGGCTATTTCCTGTGCCAGTGTTTTGTTTTGTGCATGCATTTTAGAGGCGCTGAGCGACAGATGCAACAGATATACAAGTATGGCGAATATGGCGGCTGTAAATATCAGGTTGGGTGGAGCTATGACCCCAAAAGCCTGTGCAAGCACCTCAAACCCATTACGCCAAAACGAAAACAGGATAAGGGCGAAGGTTGAAAGAATCCAGATAAAAGCATACTCCTCGCGCAGCCTGCCTTTTTTAATTTGCCCTAGTACATAACCCAGAAAAAGAAGGCTAACGGCTATGGATATAAACTGTATACGGCCCATGTTTATTTTCTTAAATAGGTGAATATAATGGCAATGGTAACTTTAAACATGTAATAGATAGTGCCAAAACCCTGAATAGAGGAAACCCCACCCTGGCGCTCAACCATATGCACGGGCATTTCACCAAACTTTAACCCATTCCGGTTGTAGATGATAAGGGCTTCGGGTTCGGGATATTCATCCGGGTAATATTCGTATAGCAGTTCCATGGCTTTGCGGTTCATCATCCTCATACCAGAGGTTGGGTCGGTTACCGTTTCGCCGGTAATCAGCTTTAACAGGAATTGAAAATACCTGATACCCGTGCGGCGCATAATGGTGGATTGGAACCCTTCATTATTTATAAAGCGCGAGCCGATAACCACATCCCAGTTGTTTTTCTGTAGTTCGCGCATTAAATCAGGTATGCGCTGCGGAGGGTGTTGACCATCGCCGTCAATTTGCACGGCGTAATCAAACCCGTTATCAAAAGCGTATTTAATACCGGTTTGAACAGCACCGCCTATACCCAGGTTAATGGGTAAGTTTAACGGAATGCAGTTAAGCCCTGAAATTATTTTTTTTGTGTTGTCCTTAGAGCAATCATTTACCACCACGGGTATAATAGTAACTTCCGTTGTGGATATATCATTAACGGCAGCTACTACCGTAGCAATACTTTGTTGTTCGTTGAAGGCTGGTATTACTACCGCTATTTTTACCGGGCTGCTCATTAGTGATTATATTCGCTAAAATAAAATCTTTAAAAGTACTTGGCCCTTTTTGCGTTTATTTTTTACTTATTCGTGTTGTGAAACAATAGTCTAAATAGTACACTTAATTGTGGTTGGCAGGGACGTCAACTATTAAAGGATTCGGATTATGCGTATAGCCATTACAGGCTCAAATGGGTTTATTGGTAGTGAATTGGTGAAGTATCTGCTCTCATCCGGGCATGAAGTGTTGTTGCTGCAACGCAAAAAGCCTGACCCATTGCCTGCAGGAACTTTTTATCAGAGATATGATTTGAATTGGCCGGAGAAGGCACTTGATTTGGAGGGGGTTGATGCGTTGGTTCACGCTGCGTTCATGCCAGTTGATATAGCAAAAAATGCTGGTTATATTAATATTCAGGGAACCCTGCAACTTTATAATCTTTGTCTTGCCAGCGGAGTGCAATTTGTTTTCCTGTCGTCTATGTCAGCGCATAAGCATGCATTATCTGAATATGGAAAGCATAAATTTAAGCTTGAAAAGAAACTTGATAGCAGCAAATGCCTGATACTAAGGCTTGGCCTGGTGATTGGTAATGATGGCTTATTCAAGCGCATTTATAATTCCGTACAAAAGCTGCCTTTTGCTGTTTTAATAGCAGGAGGGAAGCAACCCATACAACCGGTTTACATTGGTGATGTTGTTAAGGTAATTGCCGATAGCATTGCCCTAAAGCGTTTCGGTAAATTTACTTTAGCTGATAGTGAAGTATATTCAATCCGTGACCTTTCTGCTGCAATAGCTGAAAAAGCAGGGAAGAAACCCGTATTTATTTCGTTCCCTTACTGGCTTGTAAGTTTGGGAATCAGTACTATACAACTATTGCGGTTGCCCTTTCCTGTATCCAAAGAGAATTTGCTGGGCTTAAAGCAGTTAGAAGCAGAGGACAACAGTGCCGACCTTGAAAAGCTGGGAATTCATCCGCTGGATTTGAAATCAAGTATTGAGCGGCTGTAAAGCTGCTTTATTTTTGTCCTAACTGCCTGGCTGCCTCTGCACGGTTGTTTTTAAGCAAGTCGCTTTTTGCATCAATTTGTAACCCTTTGTTGCAGGCATCTAACGCCTTTTGATATTGATGCAATGCGTTATAAGCCGAGCAGATGTTGTTCCAGGCAGCGGCGCTGTTTGGGTTAATTGCTAAGGCTTTTTTGCCAGACTCAATGGTTTTTAAATATTCGCCTTGTACAAAATAATTGTAGCTCAATTCCTGGTAGTATCCCTCGCTGGGAACCTGCGTTTTGATAGCATTTAATGAGGCGGCTAAATTGTTTTTAAGCAGGTCGTAATTCGGGTTCAGGGCCATGCCTTTTTTGCCATAATAAATGGCATCCTCAAACATTTTTAAGTTATTATAAGTGGCTACCAGGTTATTAAGTGCTAAAGTGTTATCAGGTTTAAAGGCCAGCGCTTTTTTGAAATAGACTATAGCCATGTTGTAGTTCTTCTGGTTGTAAGCCTCAATGCCCAGGCCAAGATTGTAGCCTACAGAATCAACAGGCACTCCGGGTGTAATCAGCGGGGCCGAACCCGGAGCAGAAGGTGGAGCGGTACGCGTATTTTTCACTACTGCGCATAATGGAACTCCATCGGCTTTTACTTCATAAACGGTTCCTGCCGGTGGCCATTGATAGAGTATCATTGCATCGCGTTTTGCTTCACATGGCAGCATCACCATATAATCCCAGTCAGTAGAGTTTTCCATACATAAGGCATAGGCCAGGTTCTTACTTTTCTCAACATAATAACTCAGTTTCAACTGTTCGCCATAATACATCCTTACCCGAAGTTTTCGGCCCGGTACCTGGATAGAATCGGTATGGTCCAGCCATTCAATTGCAGGCCTTAACGAGTAGCCCCAGTAATCCATTTCGTAATTTTTGAAGGCGCCCTTTTCGCCCCCAATAAGCGGCGAAAAATACAAGGCCTGAACAGGGTTATTTTCCATTATAAAACACATAGGTTCGGCCAGCAGGCATATAAAGGCTACATATACCATTCTGCGCTGGGTCAGGTTTTTCACCTGCCTGAAAAGTTCAGACCATCCCAAGGTTGCAATTACAATGATGGCAGGTATAACAAACATTACATGCCGGCATGAATTGTAAATGTTGGACTTCTCGATGATGATAACCAGCAGAGGAACCAGGGTAGACCCAATAAGCAAAAGGTAAATAAGAAGGTTGAGCCCACCTTTTTGCAAAAACCTTTGCAACTGAACAAAAAACAGAATTACCCCTAGCACTACTGTTACCGGTAAGGTGATATATAACCATTTGGGGACAAAATACCAGGGCAATTCGTTCTGGTGCAACCAGTGACCTTCAAAAACCTCATAGCAATCAAACGAGTTGAAGTTTTTAAAAACCTGCAGGGCATGAATGGGATTAAATAAAGGGTTTTGTAAGGCCCATGGCCAGAATAGAGAACAGCCCAGGTAACCCAGCACTGAGACAAGCACTACTTTGCCAAAAGTAGTAACGGCCTTTTCATAGGCAATATCGCCCAAAGCAAACAAGGTACCCAAATAAACAGTGCTTACGGCAACAAAATAAAAAATGAGCACTACGGTTGGAATACGTATTGCCAACGTAAGACTGAAACTTACGCCCAAAAGAACCCATCTTTTAATGCTTGCATTTGGCAGCTCCTTTAAAAGGCTTATAATTTGCAAAAGGCTGAACGCAAACATAGTGGCCTGCGGTATATCTTTGGGATTGCTTAATGAATTTCCGAACAGGCGGGGGGTAAACGTTGCGATAATTATGCCCAGCATGGCCACCGCCCAGCTACCGGTAATACGCTGACAAATAAGTCCGATAATGATGAACAACATGGCTCCGAACAACGCAGACATGATGTGTTTGGATTCATACTCATCAAAAAAGTGGTGTGTAACAGTCTGGTAAACAAGGGCTGAAAATGAATCGAAAAGCCCGCCATAAATGTTGATGGCTGTTTTACTGCCCACACCTTCTACAGATGGATCTGCCTTCCAAACTCCGGCGTCATTAAAGGGGGACATTTTAGCAGTATCGCTTTTGCCTTCATACCAGGCAAGAATGGTTTTGCCATGTTCCATGTGCTGAAGCTCATCTTCAGTAATACCAGCCTGGCGGCTCATTAAAGGCAATACAATAATGCACGCAGCAGCCCAAAGTATAAAAAACGCTCTGTAAGGATTTGAGAAGAGAAAGTTCATTTTTGGGTATTAAAGGGTTCGGTCAAATATATTTAATTGAGAGTAAACGATGGAACACTTTATACAGGCTGCAGTTGGGTTGTCTATTAAATTGTAAAGCGGGGGGGCCATTCTAACTCCGCGATGCGATTACCTGTAAAGAAGGATTAATTCCTCAACAGGTGAAATCCATTTTACTAACGTATGTTTTGCTTATGTTTGAATCATATATCGAGCCAAATAAATTTTAAAAAGGGGATGAGCACGGGAAAGAAAGTTGCGGTTGTTATTTTAAGCTGGAATGGCATTAAATTTCTTGAACAGTTTTTGCCTTCGGTAGTAAAAAACACTTCTGAAGATTTGTGCGAAATTATTGTTGCCGATAATCTTTCAACTGATGGCTCGGTTGAGTTTGTGCGCAAAAATTATCCACAGGTTTCTATCATCCAAAACGAGCGAAATGGCGGATATGCCGGAGGGTATAACGATGCGCTTAAAAATGTAAATTCCAAATATTATGTATTGCTGAACCAGGATGTAGAGGTTACCACAAACTGGGTTGAAGCCATTATTGAGAAGATGGAGAGCGATGATAAAATTGCAGCCGCTCAGCCTAAATTAAGGGCTTATAACGACCGGGAGTTTTTTGAATACGCCGGAGCCTCGGGAGGTTATGTTGACCGGTTTGGCTATGCTTTTTGCCGGGGGCGGTTATTTGATACTGTAGAAAAAGACGAAGGCCAGTATGATGATGTAAAAGAGATTTTCTGGGCTACCGGTGCCAGTATGTTTATCCGCTCCGATGTTTACTGGAAAGCCGGTGGGCTGGATGAAGATTTTTTTGCCCACCAGGAAGAAATAGACCTTTGCTGGCGGGTAAAGAATCTGGGGTATAGTATTGTTTGTGTTCCGGCCTCGGTTATTTACCATGTAGGCGGAGGCAGCCTGCCCCAGGGTAATGCCCGCAAAACCTATCTCAACTTCAGGAATAATCTGATGATGATGTTTAAGAACCTGCCACTTTCAACCTTGTGGTGGAAAATGCCTTTCAGAATGTTTTTAGATGGTGTTGCCGCTTTTTACAGCCTTGCCAAAAACAAAAATCTGAAGGATTTTGCAGCCATTCTTAAAGCTCATTATTCGTTTTATATGGCTTTGCCGAAGTTAATTAAAAAGCGGCGGGCTATACCACATCTTTCTTCGCTACATCTTTCAGAAGTAAATATTCTGGTGCAGTATTTTGGCAAGGGGAAGAGAAAGTTTAGTGAGTTGGGGATTTAATAAGGCCTTTATTGTTTTTTAGGCAGCCGGATTATCACCGAGCTAAATTCGGCGGTGCGGCCGGTTAGGGAGATGGGCATAAAGCAATATTCTATCTTGCCGTTTGAATAAACCCTTGCAGGAAATTTTTGGCCTTTATTGTGTTTTGAAACCAGGAACGGTTCCACATACTTTGTTTCTATCAGCTTAAATCCGTTGGCTTCCACTTTTTTTAAAGTATCATTGGCACGGTCTGAATTCATTTCTGCAGCATATAAATCACATAAATCGTGTTCCCCCTGAAAATAGAAAACCTGGCGCTGGCCATCGCAGTTTAATACTACCATTTTATCGTATTTGTCAGCGACCATGCACTGAGGAAAAGACAATAATATCTCCTCGCGGTTATGCCCCAGATAGTTTTGAGAAGCACCGGTTTTTAAAATCAATAGCAGCACCGGGAAAAGCCAGATTCGGATATTGGTTGAACAAATCCCTTTAAATTCCTTTTTAGCTAAATTCATGAAACGGTTATATTTTTGAACAAATTTACACCAGTAAGCATGAAAAAAATATATTTGCTCCGCGCTTTTGGCATTTGTTATGCCGGGATACCAGAAAAAAATTAATCATCCTTCAAACCCTCGATATGAAATTGGGAAAACAACTTTTAGCTGTTATACTAATTGCAGCTACGCTCACAACGATTCAAAGTTGTCAGCGTATACAAGGCTGCACAGACGTTACGGCTACCAATTATAACCCAAATGCAACTTACGATAATGGTAGTTGCAAGTATAACGGACAGGCTACTTTTTATTTTGACCAGAACGGCCCGAATGCCACGGTTACTATTGGCGGCCAGTCGGCGAGCGTAACAGCAAATTATCAAACCGGGGCGCCTGGCTGCGGAACTGGGGCGGTTGGTTGCGCAAATTTTACATTACCGGCAGGTTCATATCGTTATACGGCATCTTCGGCATCAACCAGTTGGTCAGATACCCTGACTATTTCTCCTAACGGGTGCTCGTTGGTTGACCTGCCCCAGAGCACAGGCTCAGTTACTTTCTGGACTTCCAGTACTGCGTATGGAAACATTACGGTAGTTATTGGGGGCGGTTTAGGTACCGGAGTGGTTAGTGCAGTTCTTTCGTCCACGCCGCTTTGTGGTGCGTCGGGTTGTGCAACTTTTAACTTGCCTCCGGGTATTTATAGCTATACCGCTGCAGCAACCAACGGAACTACCTGGGGTCCATCCAACTTTACGGTAATGGCAGACGGATGTCAGCCATTGTCGTTTTAACAGGCACTTTTAGTTCAGATTATACTCCACATGCAACTTTTCCAACTCGCGAAGCAGTTCGTTAGTAAGGTCTATTTTTAACAGGCTGGAGGTTTCGCTTACAACCAGGCTTTCTTCCCGGTCAATCAGGCGTATACGCAGTTTAATATTACCCGGGTATTTTTGGGCTACGTTGTAAATCTTATCTGTCATTCCCTCATCCACATCATCAATAGGAATTTGCAGGGTTAGCGCTTTGGTTAGTTTGGTCCTTATATCCGAGAGAAGGTCTATTTTGGTTATTTTAAACTCATACTCATCGCCATTCCAGCGGGGTTGGTATTTGCCGGTTATGTGTAGCAGGGCCCCATTGGTTTCAATGTAGGTTTTGAAAGTCATGTAGTCCTTACTGAAAATGGAGAAGTTATAAGTGCCGTCAAAATCTTCAATGCTAAAACGGCAGTAAGGGTTTCCGTTTTTGGCAATTTTGGTTTCAGTGGCGGTTACAATACCTGCAACTCTTACCTCTTTGTCTTTCTTTTTATCAATCTCGTTTAACTTGCTGTTGGTAAAGGTTGAAATTTCAAGGCGGTAATCATCTAAAGGATGGCCGCTAATGTATACCCCGGTTACTTCTTTTTCCTTCTTCAGTTTTTCAAGTAAACTCCATTCTTCGCTGCCGTTAACCGTTGGTTCAGTAACATCAGCAACGCCGGTATCGCCACCAAACAACGAGTTCTGTTGCATAGTTTGGGAGTTTTGCAGTCCGCTGGCGTATTTTGAGGCCTTTTCAAGAATGTTCAGGCCGTCCTTTTTATCGGGTAAAAAGTATTGGGCGCGGTGGTAATTGGTAAAGCAGTCAAATGCTCCTGCATAGGCCAAAGCCTCTAACGATTTTTTATTGACCGAACGCATGTTAGCCCGGCGTGCCAGGTCGAATATGCTTTTGTATGGGCCATTTGCTTTTCTTTCTTCAATAATAGATTCAACCGCAGCCTCTCCAACCCCTTTAATGGCTGAAAGGGCATAGCGGATTTCTTTATTCTTATTAACCGTAAAATGGACATCACTTTCGTTGATATCGGGGCTGGTTACCGCAATACCGGCCCGTTTGCACTCTTCCATAAAGAAGGTGATTTTATCAATGTTGCCCATGTTATTGGTTAACACAGCACTCATATACTCTTCGGGATAGTTAGCCTTTAAATAGGCTGTTTGGAATGCCACAAAAGCGTAACAGGTGGAGTGCGATTTGTTGAAGGCGTATTGTGCGAATGCTTCCCAATCCGTCCATATTTTCTCCAGGGCCTTTGTGTCGAGGCCTTTGGCCTTGGCGCCTTCCATAAACTGGCTTTTCTTTTTATCGAGCGTGGCCTTGTCCTTTTTACCCATGGCTTTACGCAGCACATCGGCGTCGCCCTTGCTAAAGCCTCCCAGCTTTTGCGAAAGGAGCATCACCTGTTCCTGGTAAACTGTAATACCGTAGGTTTCCTGCAGGTATTCTTCCATTTCGGGCACGTCATACACAATCTTCTGCTTGCCATGCTTCCGGAGGATATAATCAGGAATGTAGGCAATTGGCCCCGGGCGATAAAGGGCGTTCATAGCTATCAAATCGCCGAATTTATCGGGTTTCAATTCCTTCAGATATTTCTGCATACCTGCACTTTCAAACTGAAAAGTGGCGTTGGTTTCTCCGCGTTGGTAAAGCTCAAAAGTCTTTGGGTCGTCTAAGGGGATGGTATCAATGTCGATATCAACACCGTAGTTTTGCTTTATTAATAAAAGCGCATCGCGGATAATGGTGAGGGTTTTTAAGCCCAGAAAGTCCATTTTAATAACGCCGGCATCTTCAATTACCTTGCCTTGGTATTGGGTGAGGTAAAACTCGGTATCCTTCGAAGTAGCAATGGGGACAATTTCAGTAAGGTCTTTAGGGGCTATGATAATACCTGCGGCGTGTACGCCGGTTCCTCTAACACCGCCTTCCAGAATTTCCGCTTCGTGCAATACCTTAGACTGAGCAGAACCTAGGTCGTCATAAATCTTCCGCAGCGTTTTTACATCCTCAATTTCTTCGGATGACAGGCCTTCTTTGTCTTTTAAACTTTTATCACCATCCAAGGGGGCATGCAATACGCGGTCCAAGCCAATACCTGGTTTTTCAGGAACCAGTTTGGTCATCATCAGGGATTCATTCAGCGGTAAGTCCAATACCCGGGCAACATCCTTTATACTCACTTTGGCTGCCAGGGTGCTATAGGTAACAATTTGTGCAACCTGATTTTTGCCGTATTTATCTACCACGTATTTAATAACCTTATCTCGGCCCTGATCGTCAAAGTCCGTATCAATATCGGGCATCGACTTACGGTCAGGATTCAGGAAACGTTCGAAGAGGAGGTTGTAGGCAATGGGGTCAATGTTGGTTATGCCAACGCAATAGGCCACTGCGCTACCGGCCGCTGAACCCCGACCCGGGCCTATGATTACGCCTAAATCACGACCAGCTTTTATAAAGTCGGCTACAATTAAAAAGTAACCGGCAAAGCCCATCAGCTTAATGGTGTTTAATTCAAAGTCCAGACGCTCCTGAACTTCAGGGGTTATCTCCTTATACCGCATTTTGGCACCCTCAAAGGTGAGGTGCTTCAGGTATTCCCACTGATTAAAAACATCATCGGCATGTATCTGAAACTCCTTGGGTATGGGGAAGTTAGGAAGCATAATATCCTGCTTCAGTTTCAGGTGCTCTACCTTATGCAAAATGTCGTGCGTGTTGTCAATTGCTTCAGGAATATCGCTGAAAAGGGCGGTCATTTCCTGTTGTGTTTTAAAATAAAACTGATCATTGAAGAAGGCGAAACGCTTGCCTTTGGTCACCGTATCGTCGTCGCTAAACTCCTTGTTTGTGGGGGTGCTTTGCTTTTCGCCGGTATTAATGCAAAGGAGGATGTCGTGTGCGTTACTATCCTGTTGATCAACGTAATGTGAGTCATTAGTTGCAATTACCTTTACGTTATAATCTTTTGCAAACCGCATCAGAACTTCATTCACTTTATCCTGTTCGGCCATGCCGTGGCGCTGTAGTTCGATGTAGTAATCTTCGCCAAAAATATCGAGCCACCATTCAAATACTTTGCGGCCCTCATCTTCTCCTTTGCGCAATATGGTTTGGGGCACTTCGGCACCAATGCAGCAGGTGGTTGCTATTAAATCCTTGTGGTATTTTAAAATCAGTTCTTTATCTATTCTCGGGTATTTGCCATAAAGCCCTTCGGTATAACCCAGCGAACAAAGCTTTATCAGGTTTTTGTAACCGTTGGCATTTTTAGCAATCATCAGCTGGTGATAGCGCTTGTCCTTTTCATCGCGGGTAAACTTGTTGCGGGTGCGGTCATCTACCAGGTAAAACTCGCAGCCTACTATGGGTTTTATGGTACTACCGTCCGGTAGTTTGTGTTTACCAGCTTCAGCTACAAACTCAAATACCCCAAACATGTTGCCGTGGTCGGTAATGGTAAGGCCCTTCATGCCATCGGCGGCGGCTTTTTTAAACATGCCGGGGATGCTGGCAGCACCGTCAAGTAATGAGTATTGGGTATGGGAGTGGAGGTGAATGAATTCAGGCATCGGCTATATGTAAATTGGAGATATTTAAAGGGTAGTCTCTGTTACTGCGAATTTACTGAATTACGGTGGGATGCGGGAGGGGTGTGGATAATTTTCAGTTCGTATTTTTGAAGATCGATCAGCTATTTTTTCTTAAACCTATTAAACGCTTTATTTCGCTTTGCGAGATTGAATCAACTTCAGATTTGTCGTAGATGGAAAGTAAAAATATCTGAGTCCGGTTTTCAACTGCAAAGTCAACATCTACATGCGTAATTACACGCATACCGCCACTTTTGCCCTTACCCTTGCTTTTTACAGCAAGCCTATTTTAAAAGAATTGGAGCCTAGTGAGGTTCCCTGCGAAGGATTAAGCAGCAACTTCTCTTCTAAATCAAGTAATTCAGAGTTAAGAGATGGATACTTTTTTTAAAGCGGTTTAGCTTCTTTCTTAAAATTAGGGGTTACAATTACCTCGTTATTCATTCAAAAAAGCACTAAGAGATTGTTTTTTAATAACTCCTTTCTTTATCAATTCAACCTCATTAAGTGCCTGGCCTATGCCGTTCAAAACTTATAATTTTTTATTTGTTTTTTCGTAATCTGAAAGTAAGGCTGTCCATTCCTTATGTGGTATAATTACAGATTTTTGCTTTCCCTTGGCATCGGTTATATATTCAATATGAAGTGTCATAAGCTTTAATTTTCGTTGCTAATGTACAAAATCTTTGTGGCATAAATATCGTTGACTCACTCATTAAATCACCCACCCTTCCTCTTCGTTTTATACCCCACACTTCCCAAATACGCAATCACCTTATCCCGTTGCTCTCCCTGTATCATAATCAAACCATCTTTAACGGTGCCACCTACCCCGCATTTGGTTT
>CAISWS010000505.1 GCA_903889265.1 uncultured Bacteroidota bacterium | reverse complement strand
TCTGCATTCCTCATGCAACCCTTTTTAAACTCCTTCGGTCTTACAATTACAAAGAAGCAAAATACCAAACTTTTTGATAGTTTCCCCAAACGCAAAATCCCTGCAATAAAATGTGGGGATTTTTGTTTTTAGCGTATTGCTAACTTTAGCCTGCGTTACAAATTGCAATCAAATGCGGTGTAACACAAAGTTCACAAAGAAAAGGCTTATAAAAAGGCCACAAAGGTTTGTATTACTTGAGTTCCTTGTATTAATCTTTGTGTTCTTCGTGCGTAACTGTATTCATTTATAACTGCTTCAACTTTGAAAACAACTGCCAACTACCGCTTTCTCAACTGGGCCCGCAACGAAAGCTGCGTTGCAAAAAACTATTTTCAACCCGAAACGGAAGAAGAAATCATCCAAATAGTTACAACGCATCCCAAAATAAGGGTTGTCGGCACCGGCCATTCATGGAACAAGATATGTTTAACGGAAGATGTCCTGGTTAATTTCGACAACTATAACAAAGTTTTGCATCTCAATAAACAAGCCCTGCAGGTAAAAGTACAGGCTGGTATTAAGCTATGGCAACTGAACGAATACCTGGATAAACAAGGCCTGGCATTAAAAAACCTGGGCTCCATTGCTAAACAATCGGTGGCCGGCGCCATAAGCACGGGCACACATGGCACAGGCATCAACTACCAGATATTGGGTTCGCAGATTGAAGAGTTCTCCCTTATTAAAGCCGATGGCGAAAAGATTATTATCAATCGTGAGCACGATAAGGACTTATATCAAATGGCAATCGTAAACCTCGGCTGCCTGGGCATTATTTCTGAGGTTACTTTAAACATCGTTCCCGCATTTAACCTGCACGATGAAACCTACACCGCCAAATTTGAAGACGTAATCAATAACCTGGATAACCTTGTAAATACAACCGACCACTTTAAACTGTGGTGGTTTCCGCATACCGATGAAGTAGTAGTATACAAATACACCCGTACCCAGGCCCCGGTAAACGATTCGCGGTTGCGTCAATGGTTTATGGACGAACTGATTTCAGTAAACGCATACCGCCTTCTGCTAAAAATAGGCGGCATAAACCGCAACTGGCGCAAAAACATCAACCGGCAACTGGTTCAAAATTTTATTAAACCCCTTAACCGGATTGAAAAAAGCTACAAAGTATTTAACGTGCCCGAACCTCCCCTTCACCGCGAAACCGAATGGGCCTTTGATATAACCCAGGCCAAAAGCCTGCTGCGCGAATACAATAACATGATTAATGCATCAGCTCATCGCATTAACTTTATCCAGGAAATAAGATTTACCAAAGCCGATGATTTTGCGCTGAGCCCATGCTACCAGCGCGATACCTTGTGGCTGGGCGTTTACAATGCCGATAACTTTGGCTGGAACGAACTGCTTGCCGATTTTGAAGTAATGGCCCAACGCTACAACGGAAAACCCCACTGGGGTAAAGAATTTAAGAGTGTCAATAAAGAATTCTTCCAACGAGCCTATCCCTTGCTGGCTAATTTTAACTTACTTCGGCAAAACTTTGACCCCGGAAATAAGTTCGCTAACGATTTTATTTTGAAAATTTTTGAAGACTGAACTACATAATCACACATGAGCATTAAAATTGAATTCCGCTACGCCGTTTTAACCTCTCTACTGATGCTCCTATGGCTTATTGTAGAATATGTAGTTGGTCTGCAGGATACTTTCATTGCTTTCTACCCGTACGTTTCCCTGCTATCATTCCTTATCCCGTTTTTTACTTACCGCCTTGCCCTGATAGAAAAAATTGAACAAAAGTTCGGCAAGCTCAGTTTTATGCAGGCATTTTTAAGTTGCTTTTTAATGACCGTTTTTGTAAGCCTGTTATCCATACCGGTTCAACTGGCTTTTCTCAAATTGATAAATCCAGATTTCCTGTCAAGCATGATTTTGTATGCCTCTAAAAGTGGTAAACAAACCATGGAAAGCGCCGCTTACTACTTAAATGTTTCAACCTTTACCTCCGAATCTGTTTTAGCCGATTTTGTAACCGGCACTATCATTAGCCTGATAATGGCCTGGAGTATGCGAACCGTAAAATAATCCCCTATGAAAAGAATTTTATTCCCCCTTATTTTAATCCTCTTTTTGGGAACCATTAATTGCCAGGCTCAAACCAACAAAAACGCCGGCGAAAATCTTAAACCGTATTTCCTGGTGTTATTAAAAAAAGGCCCCCACCGCGACCAGGATTCCGTTACCGCTGCCCAAATACAAAAAGCCCACCTGGAAAACATTAACCGTATGGCCGCCTCCGGCAAACTGAACGTGGCTGGCCCCTTTTTGGATGAAGGCGAAATGCGCGGCATTTTCATTTTCGATTCCGGCAACGAGGATGAAGTAAAAAAACTGGTTGATAACGACCCCGCCGTAAAAGCCGGAAGATTGACCTACGAAATACATCCATGGATGACGGAAAAGGGGACATGCTTTAAATAAGCCAGTTTTCTGTCTTCAGTTTCCAGTTAAAGGCAAATACAAATTCAGCCGTCAGGCTCTGTATTGGAATTCAACTGTAGACAGAAAACTGCAAACTGTCCTATATTCGCCCCTGTGAACCTGTTTAGCTCAGTAAAATCCATTTTAGTCAAAGACCTCATTATTGAATTCCGAAACCGCTATGTGCTGGGCGGTATTTTGCTTTATGTTTTCTCTTCGGTTCTCGTTATCTACTTTGCATTACAATACAACAACTCTATACAGGAACTTAGTCCTGTTGTATGGAGCGTTTTATTCTGGCTTATCATCCTGTTCAGCTCTGTAAACGCCATAGCCAACTCCTTTTTCCGCGAACCCGAAGGCCGGTTCTTTTACTATTACTGGTTGATAAGCCCGCAGGCCTTAATACTCGCTAAACTGTGTTACAACTTCATTTTTACGCTCGGTTTATCTCTTCTTACCTTCGGCATTTTTTCATTGATGGTAAACGACCCGGTTGTTAATTACCCGGTATTTTTAATAACTATTGTTTTGGGCGGAACCGGGTATTCTTTTCTATTCACCACCATGAGCGCTATTGCATCACGCGCAGGCAATAACGCCACCTTAATGGCTGTGCTGGGCTTTCCGTTGGTTATTCCACTCATTATCTTTCTAACCAAGCTATCAGCAGCGGCAATAGCCTCGCCCGGCTTTACTGAAGAAACCGTTAAAAACATCTGGATGTTATTGGCATTTAATATAGTGCAACCCACGCTGGCGCTGATATTATTTCCATATATTTGGCGCGACTGAAAGACTAACTATTAAACAATGAACTGGTTATATACTAAATGGTGGAAGTGGTTAAGTGCAGTGCTGCTTTTTTATGTTGTAATAGGCAGCTACATGGTTCCATTAAGCCCAGGCATTTCTAAAATCGGGCCACTTTCTTTCTCCCCTGATTCAATTTACACTTTTACCATCTCCGGTTACCATACCCATTTTAAAGACCCCGGCGTTGGTAAAATTCAATTCTGGTTTAAATCCGGCAACGACTATTTCCAGGCCAAAGATTTGAATATACTTTCAGCAAATACTGGCGAAGTAAAATTCGGCATTGGCTCCAATCAACAAGACTCGCTAAAGACCAATAACTTCGATATTATTGGCAATGATGACATTGACGGAACATTTGCATTGCGCGAGGGAGTTACATTAATTAAAGCCTCTAAAGTAGATTCCTCCTCAACCGTTAATGCAACAACTGGCCCGGTAGAAGTGGTCCATAACAAACACCAGTTCCTCGCATTCCCTTACCGCGAAATTTTATACGAATCTATCCGCAACACATTTTTCCACGTGCCCATGTGGTTTGTAATGACGGCACTGGTATTCTTTTCACTTGTTTGCAGCGTTATTTATTTAACCAAAGGTAATTCGCTGTATGATGTGTTCGCTCATCAGTCAATTGTTGCGGCTTTACTTTTTGGTATTTGTGGCCTTGCCACTGGCATGGTATGGGCTAAAAATACCTGGGGCCATTACTGGGTTAACGACCCCAAACTAAACGGTGCCGCCGTAGGTGTAATGATATATTTTGCCTACCTGGTACTACGCGGCTCAATTACCGATGAAATTAAGCGTGCGCGCATTGCCGCAGCTTACAACATTTTCTCACTGGTAATTTTCGCCCTTTTCATTTATATCATCCCGCGGCTTACCGATTCTTTACACCCCGGTAACGGAGGTAACCCGGCCTTTAGTAAATACGATTTGGATAGCAGCCTGCGCATGTTTTTTTACCCTGCAAGCATCGGCTGGATTTTACTGGGGTTTTGGATTTTCTCTATCCTTACGCGTTTAGAACTGATTAAACAAAAGCAAGAACTATGACCAGATATTTTTTAACCCTTATCTCATTTTTCCTTTCACTCTGCACTTTTGCACAGGGTGAATCTGTGGCTACCAGCAATAATTTTATGCTAAGTAATCATAAAGTTTTTGTTTCGGTGGCAGTGCTTACAATTATTCTCCTCCTTATTTTCTCCTTCCTTTTTTGGATTGAAAGAAGGTTGAAACAACTCGAAGACCGTCAGAAAAATTAACGCTACCCTGAAAGGGTTTCTCTTACCCTTTCAGGGTTAACTTCTACGCGTTATACTTCATTTTTTTTGATCGATTTTTTGTAATCCCGGAAAAAAATCTGTTCCTTTTATTCTCCAATTATTAATCTTTCAACCGGAGTTATGTTAAAATACGAAAACCGCAAAATTTGCTTACACCGGTTTTTCGTTTAGGTTTGCCTGCCGATTGTAGTAAAACATTATTCACCAAAACAAAATTTATGGCAAATAAGAGTAGTAAAGTTGACCTTAAAACTTTAAGCTTCTCAGAAAGCGTTTCGCATTATTTTGATAAGGCTTCAAAATTTACCGGAGCCCCCCAGGGACTATTGGACCAGATTAAAACTTGCAACAGTATTTATAAAATGAATTTCCCGGTAAAATGGGGTAACGAAGTAAAAGTTGTTGAAGCCTACCGTGTGCAGCACTCGCACCACCGTATGCCAACCAAAGGCGGTATCCGTTATTCTACCTTTGTTGACCAGGATGAAGTTATGGCCCTGGCCGCGCTGATGACTTACAAATGCGCCATTGTTGACGTGCCTTTTGGTGGCGCCAAAGGCGGTATTAATATATCACCACGTCAAACACCACCAGAAGTACTGGAAGCCGTAACACGCCGTTATACAGCCGAATTAGTAAAGAAAAATTTCATTGGCCCGGGTATTGACGTTCCTGCACCTGATTACGGTACCGGCGAACGTGAAATGGCATGGATACTGGATACCTACATGACATTAAGGCCCGGAGACGTGGACGGATACGGATGTGTTACCGGTAAGCCGGTTTCGCAAGGCGGTGTGCATGGAAGAACTGAAGCAACCGGCCGCGGTGTCGTTTATGCTTTAAATGAAATCTGCAGCCACGCTGAAGATATGAAAGCCCTTGGTTTAACAACCGGGCTTGAAGGTAAAAAGGTAGTTATTCAGGGTTTGGGTAACGTAGGCTATAACACAGCAACAATTATACGCGAGTATGGTGCAATCATCATTGGTATTTGCGAGAACGATGCAGCCATACACAATGAAAAAGGATTAGATCCGGTAGCTGTTTTAAAATACCGCCAGGAAACAAAAGGCATTGCCGGATATCCGGGTGCAAAAACTATTAAGAAGAGTGCTGAAGGCCTGGAACTTCAGTGCGATATCTTAATCCCTGCCGCCCTTGAAAAACAAATAACCGATCTGAACGCTAACAAAATAAAAGCCCGTATAATAGCTGAAGCGGCGAACGGGCCTATTACCCCTGCGGCAGAAGAAATTTTATTGGCCAAAGGCATTATGATTGTGCCGGATATCTACGTAAACGCCGGAGGTGTAACTGTTTCTTATTTCGAATGGCTAAAGAATTTATCGCACGTGCGTTTCGGCCGGATGGAAAAAAGATTCGACGAACAAAATCAGCGTAACCTGATAAAGCTTGTTGAAGAAATGACCGGGAAAACAGTAACAAGCGATAAAGTGAAAAAAATCATTCACGGCGCCGATGAAATTGACCTGGTAAACTCAGGCCTTGAAGACACCATGATAAAATCATACAACGACATCCGCCAATTTAAAAAAGCTAACAAAGGAGTTAAAGACCTCCGCACCGCTACCTTCGCAGTAGCTATCAACAAAATCAGAGATAGCTACTACGCAATGGGTATTTTCCCATAGGCTATAGGTGACCTTGAGAAATTAACCACTAAGGCACTAAGAACACAAAGCTTCGCTAAGTTTTATGTTTTTAGTGCCTTCATTCATTTACACGCATTCATAACTGTATTCTTCTGTATTAACTTTGCGCTCTTCGCGCCTTTGCGGTAAAAATGTATTGCATTTTGGGTTTCTACATTTCTTGGTGTTCTTAGTGCCTTAGTAGTAAAATGTATTGGCCGTTCATTATCAAATTGCCGAATCGCCGAATTTTCAAATTCAATCCGTAAATTCCCTATACTTGCACATCAATTTTTGAAACCATGGAAAGAAACATATACAACGACGAGCACAAACTATTTGCACAATCTGTGCGCGACTTTATAGCTAAAGAAATTGCACCCCACAACGCCAAATGGGAAAAAGACCAGATGGTTAGTCGCGAAAGCTGGCTTAAATTCGGTGAAGCCGGATTTTTATGCATGGCTGTTGAAGAAGCTTACGGCGGCCTTGGTATAAAAGACTTCCGCTATAATGCAATTATTACCGAAGAGCTGGCCCGCGCCGGTCTGGCCGGCCCCGCGGTTGGTTATCCTTTGCACTCTGATATTGTTGCACCCTATATCGACCACTACGGGACAGAAGCCGCCAAATTAAAATGGCTGCCTAAAATGATAAGCGGCGAAGCCATAGGTGCCATTGCCATGACCGAACCCGGTGCCGGCAGCGATTTGCAAAACATCAAAACAACCGCTATAGATAAAGGCGATTATTACCTGGTTAACGGTTCAAAAACTTTCATCACCAACGGTTACCTCAGCGATATCTCCGTAGTTGCTGTAAAAACCGACCCTACCAAAGGCGCAAAAGGAACCTCACTACTTTTGATGGAATCAAGCGCTAAAGGTTTTTCAAAAGGCAAGCCTTTCGAAAAAATAGGATTACATGCACAGGATACCTGCGAATTGTTTTTTGAAAATGTTGAAGTGCCCAAAGAAAACCTGATTGGCAAAGAGGGTGAAGGATTCAAATACATGATGATTGAACTTTCGCAGGAAAGATTACTGGTGGCCTTATCCGCCGTTGCTGCAGCAGAAGGCTCACTGGCAAGAACTGTTCAATACACCAAAGATAGAAGCGCATTCGGCAAACCAATTTCAGAGTTTCAGAACACTCGTTTTAAACTGGCTGAAGTGGCCACCGAAGTAACCATCGGCCGCGCCTTTGCCGACCGCTGTGTTGAACTGCATGCGGAGAAAAAATTAGACCAGGCAACAGCCTCCATGGCCAAATACTGGCTAACCGACCTGCAGGGCAAAGTAGCCGACGAGTGCCTGCAACTACACGGCGGATACGGATACATCTGGGAATACGCAATCGCCCGCGCATGGGCTGATGCACGTGTTCAAAGAATCTACGCCGGCACCAACGAAATTATGAAAGAGCTGATTGTTAGGAATGTTTTAAAGTAAGATTATTGAGTGTGTGACATTCGATTAACCAGGTCGCATATCGCTTTGTCGTCGTCCTTAATCGTTATTCAATCGCTCCACTATAAAGGTAAACTCGCTTAAAATAATAGCGGTAGCTCCCCATATAACATGCGTGCCATAAACAAAGGCCGGCACATTAACCACCATACCGTTAAACAGTTTTATTTCGGTTTGCAAATTAACGTTCGCTCTATCTAAAAAGAACGTTAGCGGTATTTCAACTATCTTTTCCACTTCGTCCTTTTGAGGGGTAAAACCAGTTATACCAGTTCCATATCCAACTATTGGATAAACCAGAAAATTACTGGGCTGCACATACAACTCAGTCAACTTTCCTATCAGTTGTATTTGCGATTTATCAATCCCTACTTCTTCTTTCGTTTCACGCAATGCAGTTGCAATTAAATCCGCATCAAGCTCATCTTTTTTACCTCCGGGGAAACTCATTTGCCCTCCATGCACTCCTTTATAATCCTTGCGCTGCGTAAAAACAATATGCAACCCTTCAGCCTTTTCATAAAGCAATAACATCACCCCACCCAACCGCGGTTGCTGTTTTATCACCTCCTCATGGGTAAAGCGGGGCCTGTAAGTTGGGGCCATCCTGAACTGTGCCGCCTCACCCGGAAGCGGCTTTTGCAGTTCTTTCCTCAGTTTTTCAATAAAATTTTCGTCAGGGTTCATGTATAGCCGTTTTCCGCCAAACTTCATTTTCACTGGTGCGGAATGCAAATAAAGCGAATAGCCAGCAACTGTTTTGCTGAATTTATCATTCCCGTTAACTCCAATAACTATTTTTTGCGAAGAACAATTATCTTTGGTGTCCCTTTAAAAAAGGAACTTAAAATTTATTTGAACATGCTATCAAGATTTACGGCCAAAGGTATTAGTAGTGACGACAAAGAAGTAGTACTTGCTTACGAGTTAAAAGAACAGGAATTTAAAGTTGACCTGTACGTTACACCCAGAAAATCTTTCAAACCGGAAGATCTGGAAAAGCTTGAAAAAGGCTGGGTGAATGGCGACGCTTATGAGTTTCCGGAAGACACTAAACTGATCAATCCGAACCTGAACGCCGAATCAATTTTACCCGATGATATCCGCTCAGATGAAGCTGTTAAAATACGAGCTAAACAAAACGAATGT
>CAISWS010000504.1 GCA_903889265.1 uncultured Bacteroidota bacterium | reverse complement strand
GTAATAATACATACCCCGGTACCAAGCCACAGGTGTAGCTGTTCCGTCAAGCGTAAAATAAGTGGCATTTATTTTTTGCAGGTAATTGAATTCCTGCTGCGGGTTGTTCAGTTGCCTGCATTCAAGTGCATTGAGCATATATGCCTGGCACATCATTTTGTTACCGGCCCACCAGGCTGCCGGTATCAGTAATATGGCTAAACCCAAAGCGGTTATCCTCTGATTCGGAATTGCGTATTTGCCCTTTTCCTCACTTAAAATAAACCCCGCAATAAATGCCAGCAAAATACCATGCTCAGCCCGCTCACGCGGAAAACCGAAATTGGAATAAACAAAATACCCGGCCAGTGCAAACAACAGGCAATAATTAAAAACCTCAGCCGGCTTGCGGAAAATGTGTTTCAATAATATACCCAACAGGTATACCCATGCCGCGGCCAGAAATAAAAACGAGACAAGACCCTGTTCGCTCATTATCCATAAATAATCGTTATGTGGCTGCTGAAAAAAAGTAATATAATTACGCAGGCCCAGCATAGAATATTGCATACTCACAATCTTCCACGCACCCAACCCACAACCAAAAACCGGATATGTTTTGATAAGCTGAAAAGTAGCATGCCACAGGCTCTGCCTTTCGTGAATTGTATTACGGTAGTTATAGAACGATATAATATGCCGTCCGTAACCGGTGTAATTAATAAACCAGTAACTAACGGCTACAACCACTACAGTTACCACAACAGCCGAAAGCGCATAACTGCGCTGCAGGTTTTGTCTGAAATTTGCGGCCACATAAACCACCCCACTAACCACCGCCCCTATAGCTATGGCCGATAGAACCGCCCGCGATAAACAAAGCGCAATCATTATTACACTAGTCACCAGAATTAACGCATACCATTTTTTGCGTGTGCTTATCAATGCGTAAAAAGAAAAAGGCAGGGTAAGAAACATTACCTCGGCAAAAATATTTTTATGTGTATAGCTTCCTTTTATGGCATCAGCCGCTACAAGCGACCATCCAGAAGCAGATATTTCCATACCATACCGGTATGCCGCAACAACTACACTTAAAAGAGCCAGCCATACAATAATTTCTGATATACTCTCCCTATGTTCATGCCGGGTATTGCCCGTCAGCAACAAAAGCAAAACAAAAACCGGAAAAACCATCTGGTGCAGCCATACAAACCAGCCATCGGCATTGTTTACGTGGTAAATATTCATAGCCACCAAAGCCAGTAAGGTGCTTACAAAATACAGTCCCGAAAAAACAACTGCCTGCGCGCTCAATACAGGTAATTGACTTTTACCGGTAAGCAGCATAGCCACCACTGCCAGTAAAGAAAGGTCCGTAAACAAAAATTTATGGTAAAGCGCAGGGTCCGTAGCCCAAAAGTTATAACTAAGGGGAATAACCAGCAACCACAGGTAATTAAAAGCATTAAAGCGTTTAAAAGTTTGCTCTTTCATTTACGCCGTGAAGTAAAAGAAAAAAAGAATGCGGAACATTTGCAATTGGTAGGGTCCATATCAAATTACTGCTACCAGGGGCTTCCCCGTCAACCACTTGAAAAGGATTTCAGCTAAAAGCACTCCCCGCTTTCTATTCCATGTCTAAGGCGGCTCCTAACGGAGCGCTACGATATTTTATGCCTGTACCACTACAAACAGTCGGCTCCTCCGGAGCGTTATATCGGGGTTTATCTCCTTTTGCCCCCTGCATTGCAGAGCAATAGCGTGTTATAGAGAAAACGGCAAAGTACCTTGCGCTCCGTTAGGAGCCGTCTTGAGACAGTACGTGTATAGTTATATTATACTTCAATCGGAAGGACGAGTTAAACAACCCTCATTTTTAAATACCTGTTTATCCCTAATTGGCTTTCACAACACCATATCCGTTACTTGTGTTAAAACATCGCTTTTTTAAAAATAACTAATTAATTTAGCTGTTGCTAAAATAATTAGTTATGTGGAATTTAAATGAAAACAAAAAAAGCATTGCACACCTGGATTTGGATACCTTCTTTGTATCGGTAGAGAGGTTGCTGAACAGCAAGCTAAACAATAAACCGGTATTGGTAGGCGGAGTTTCAGACCGTGGGGTAGTTGCCTCATGCAGCTACGAAGCCCGCAGCTATGGAATCTACTCAGGGATGTCTATGAAAATTGCCCGGCGGCTATGCCCTGAGGCCGCTGTTGTTAAGGGCGACTCAGGCAAGTACAGCAAGTACTCAAATATCATTACCGAAATTATCCGCGAGCGCGTGCCCCTGGTGGAAAAAGCCTCGGTAGATGAGTTTTACCTGGATATGACCGGCATGGACAAAGTGTTCGGCATTGTAAAGTTCACCAACGAACTGCGGGAGAGAATAATTAAAGAAACCTGTCTGCCGGTATCTATGGGCTTATCGGTTAATAAAACCGTTTCAAAAGTAGCAACCGGCGAATCAAAGCCGAACGGAAGAATGCTGGTTGATTATGGAAGGGAAAAAGATTTTCTGGCCCCGCTGTCGGTAAAAAAACTTCCATCGGTTGGCACTGAAACTTTCCAGGTAATGAAGGAACTGGGCATCAAAACCATTATCACTTTACAGCAAATGCCTGTTACTGCCATGGAAAAAGTATTTGGCAAAAACGGGCAAACCTTATGGTTGAGGGCGCAGGGGGTTGATAATACCCCGGTAAAGCCTTACTACGAGCGCGAATCGCTCTCCTCAGAAAGAACCTTCGACCGCGATACTATTGACGTAACCAAACTTACCACCATTATAAGGGCCATGGCTGAAGGCCTGGCTTACCAGTTACGGATGGGCAATAAATTAACTGCCTGCATTACCATCAAGGTTCGCTATTCCGATATGCAAACGCATACAAAACAAAAACGGATTCCCTACACCAGTTGCGACCACATTATCATTCAAAAGGCGCTTGAAATTTTTAATGAGTTGTTTGCCCGCAGGCAACTGGTGCGCCTGGTGGGCATGAAATGCAGCCACCTGGTAGGCGGCGGGCACCAGATTAATTTGCTTGAAGATTCAGTTGAACTGATACAGCTATATCAGCAAATGGACCACTTGCGCAAAAAATATAAAGACAGCCGCGTGGTAACCCGCGCGGCAATTATGGACCAGGACAATATGGGGGTATGGAACCCCTGGAATGGCGAACCACCCACCCCACCGGCACACCGCCATGCTTAAACAGATTTTATGTATTTAAATGCCCACAGCTTTTTCAGTTTAAACTACGGCGTTATGGCGGTAGAGGAGTTATTAAAGTATGCCCAGCTACAGGGCGTAACTTCAATGGCCTTAACTGATATTAATAACACCTCAGGCTGCCTCGATTTTTTAAGGCTTGCACCTAAGTATGCCGTTAAACCATTGGTTGGCATAGATTTCAGGAACGGTAACCAACAGTTATTTACGGGCATTGCAAAAAATAACGATGGCTTCAGGGAACTGAATGAGTTTTTAACCTACTACCGCACCCGGCATCAGCCATTGCCCGAAAAGGCACCGCAGTTTTTAAACTGCTTTATTATTTACCCGTGGCAAAAAGGAGTATCCTCCACCCTTTCCCCGCACGAATATATCGGGCTTAAAAAGGAAGATATTACTGCATTCAGCCTATATGGTAGCCAGGCCGATAAAAATAAAATAGTGGCATGGGCACCGGCCACGTTCCGGAACAAAAGGGATTTTAATACCCATCGTTTATTAAGTGCAATTTATAATAATATGTTATTAAGCAAACTACCGGTGAACGAACAGGGAACCGCAGATGATATTTTATATAAACCCGAACAGCTTAACGAAATCTACAGCGGCTTTCCGGCTGCCATTGAAAACGCCCGGTACATTCATGAACAATGCAACGTGTTTTTTGAATTCGGTAAAACAAAAAATAAAAGCAGCTTTACCGGTAGCCCTGAAAACGACAAAAGCTTACTTGAACAACTCGCCAGAGAAGGCCTTGCATACCGCTACAATAATACACCCCAAAAAATCCTTAATCGCTTTAGCAGTGAATTGAAAACCATTTTTGAATTGGGATTTACCTCTTATTTTTTAATCAACTGGGATATTGTCCGCTTTGCCCGCGAAAAGGGTTTTTATTATGTGGGCCGGGGAAGCGGGGCCAACAGTTTAATTGCCTACTGCCTCCGCATTACGGATGTAGACCCCATCGAACTCGATTTGTATTTTGAACGATTTATCAATCCATCGCGTAAAAACCCGCCCGATTTTGATATTGATTTTTCGCATACCGACCGCGATACGGTTAGGGAGTATATATTTAACCGTTACAAAGGCCACGCCGCACTGGTAGGTAGCTACAGCACTTTTGAACGTAAATCATGTATCCGCGAAATAGGCAAAGTATTCGGCTTGCCGGATGATGAGATAGATACTTTGCAGCAAGACCGTCCCAATATTAAAACCCTTGACCAGTATGGTAAACTTGTATTGCAATATGCACCATATATCTACGGCCTGCCTAACCTGCTCAGCGTTCATGCCTGTGGTATTCTTATTTCCGAACTGCCCGTTACCTGCTATACTGCGTTGGAACTAATGCCGGTGGGCTTTCCATCTACCCAGTTTTCGATGCTGGAAGCCGAAGATGTAGGCTTATATAAATTCGATATTTTAAGCCAGCGTGGCTTGGGGCATATAAAAGATGCGGTTGAACTGGTAAAGGAAAATACCGGCGTGGAAATTGACATACACCGCATACAGGATTTTAAACAAGATCCGCGCATTAAACAACTATTAAAAACCGGAAATACCATCGGTTGTTTTTATGTGGAATCACCCGCTATGCGGCAACTATTAAGAAAGCTGGAAGTAGATGATTACCTGGGCCTGGTAGCTGCAAGTTCCATTATAAGGCCCGGTGTTTCAAGCTCGGGTATGATGCGCGAATATATTTTACGCTACCGGTACCCCGAAAAAAGAAAAGAGGCCCATCCGAAGCTGCTGGAAATTATGCCTGATACATACGGGGTAATGGTATACCAGGAAGACGTTATTAAAGTGGCGCATTATTATGCAGGGCTTACCTTGGAGGAAGCCGATGTAATGCGGCGGGGTATGTCGGGCAAATTCAGGTCGCGCGAGGAATTTCAAAAGGTGCGGGAGAAGTTTTTTGATAACTGCAAAGTAAAAGGCTACCCGGATGCAGAGTCTGCCGAAATATGGCGGCAGATTGAAAGCTTTGCGGGTTATTCGTTTGCCAAAGGCCACTCGGCATCATACGCCGTTGAAAGCTACCAGAGTTTGTATTTACGCGCCTACCACCCCGTTGAATTTATGACCGGTGTGCTCAATAACTTCGGCGGGTTTTATGCTACCGAATTTTATTTGCACGAGGCCCGGATGCTGGGGGCCCTGGTTGAGCTGCCCTGTGTAAATAACAGTAATCACCTGGCATCATTAAGCAATAAAACCATTTACATGGGCCTGGGGCTGGTAAAAGACCTGGAACAACAAACCGTAAAAAACATTCTTGAAGCACGCCTGCAGGATGGCCTGTTTAAAACCCTGGAAGACTTTACAAAACGGGTGGCCATTTCGCTGGAGCAACTGCGTATTTTAATCCGCATAAAAGCGCTCCGCTTTACGGGCCGCACAAGTAAAGAACTATTATGGGATGCCCACCTGCTTTTAAGCAAAACACAAAAAACCGTTCCCCGTAAAGAGTTGTTTGCCATGCCCGCACAAACAACCGTTTTACCGCCGCTTGAATACGACCTGTATGAAGATGCGCTGGATGAAATGCAAATCCTCGGTTTTCCATACACCTCGCCGTTTAAATTGCTTTCGAAACAATACAAAGGAGTTGTATATGGCCACGAGTTATTAAAACATTTAGGCAACGTGGTTTACGCCATAGGTTACTACGTAAATATTAAAAGGGTACAAACCATACACGGCGATTCCATGTATTTCGGCTCTTTTACTGATAGCCTTGGGCAGTTATTTGATACCGTACATTTTCCACAATCCATAGAAAAACACCCGTTCACCGGTAAAGGATGCTACCTGCTAAAAGGCACCGTTATAGAAGACTTCGGCGTGCCCAGCATTGATGTAGCCCAAATGCAAAAAATACCCTGGGCATTTAATGTTGAGGCTTCGAAATAAAAAACATTTAGATCGACGACCTTCCCCTCTCTCTTATTTTTCTAAGCGAAGCGAAAGAAAAATAAGAATGTCCCCCGCTGAGGGTGCCTTAACTGTGCTGAAGATTATTTTTGCTTTTCGTTTTTCAAGCGCAGCGTCGAAAAACGAAGAATGTCCCCCGCTGGCGGGGGTGCAGGGGGTGGTGAGACTCTTGCAAAACCAACTACATGCAATAAAAACAGCCTACCCTTTCGCCGCTTCAAAATCCTCTATCCAGCCATAAATGCACCTCTTAACGTTTTCCATATCATTCAAAACCTCATCATCAGAAAATCTTAAAATCGTAACCCCGGCTTTTTTAAGTTCATCCTCCCGCTTTTCATCTTTTACCATTGTTTCTTCCCAGGTATACGTAATACCATCCACTTCAATTATAAGCATCAAATCCATGCACATAAAGTCAGCGATATACTTTAGCACCGGCCTTTGCCTGCGAAAAGAGTAGCCTTTCATCATACCTGCACGCAAAGCATATTTCCAAAGACATGCTTCTGCTTTAGTCATTTCCTTCCGCAACTTATTCGCAAACTTCTGCAGGTGCGGATTATAATGATGAAGATTTGATTTGTTGGCATCCATGTAGCTAAAGTAATTGATATAGCTAAAATTCTCAGCACCTCCTGCCACCCCGCCGTAACTGTTCGGAAGATGCGGCTTTTTATATTTCCTGTATGCCATTCGCTGAACGGCTCACCTCCCCCTACGCCCCCTCAGGAGGGGGACATTCCGGCTTCCGCTTTAGCGGAAGCCAGATAAAAGACCTAGGTACCCCCTAAAATAAAAAAACCCCGCCTTTCGGCGGGGTCATTGCCTATAGTTAGAAACCATGGCAACATCCAACAAGTTGGTTATTTCTTATCGTCTTTTACTTCTTCGTAGCTAACGTCTGTAACGTTTTCAGCTTGTTGCTGCCCGCCATCGGTATGCTGGGCTTGTCCGTCTGCGGTGCCGGGGCCACCTGCTGCGTTTTGCGTAGCGTTGTAGATATCCTGCGATGCAGCCTGCCATGCGGCATTCAATGCTTCTGAGGCTTTGTCTAAGCGGGCATCATCATCAGCTTCTTTAGCGGCTTTAATTTCAACCAAAGCAGCTTCCAATGCGCTCTTCTTATCAGCAGGTAGTTTATCGCCTACATCTTTCAGCTGTTTCTCAGTCTGGAAAATCAGCGAGTCAACCATGTTCAGCTTCTCAGCTTTTTCACGTACTTTCTTATCGGCATCTTCATTGGCTTTAGCCTCTGCTTTCATTTTTTCAACTTCCTCTTTCGATAAGCCGGTATTAGCCTCAATACGGATTGATTGTTCTTTGCCGGTGCCTTTGTCTTTAGCATGTACCTGCAAGATACCGTTGGCATCTAAGTCGAAAGTAACTTCAATTTGCGGGGTACCTCTCTGGGCAGGTGGAATTCCATCTAAGTGGAAACGTCCAAGTGTTCTGTTATCCTTAGCCATGGCCCTTTCACCTTGTAACACATGTATCTCAACCGAAGGCTGGTTATCCTGTGCGGTAGTAAATATCTGCGATTTCTTGGTAGGGATAGTAGTGTTAGATTCAATCAACCGGGTCATTACACCACCCATAGTTTCCAAACCTACTGAAAGCGGGGTTACGTCAACCAACACGATATCGTCTTTTACATCACCGCTCAAAATACCACCTTGTATACCGGCACCTACTGCAACTACCTCATCAGGGTTAACACCTTTAGAAGGTTTCTTGCCGAAGAACTTCTCAACTATCTCCTGAATTTTAGGGATACGGGTTGAACCACCTACCAGGATAACTTCGTCAATCTGGGCAATAGTTAAACCGGCATCCTTTAATGCCTGCTCGCAAGGCTTAATTGTGCGCTGAACCAAGGCATCGCAAAGTTGCTCAAACTTAGCGCGGGTAACTTTCTTTACTAAGTGCTTAGGCGTACCGTCCACCGCAGTAATGTAGGGGAGGTTAATTTCAGTTTCCTGGCTTGATGATAATTCAATCTTCGCCTTTTCAGCAGCTTCTTTCAAGCGCTGTAAAGCCATAGGGTCTTTGCGCAGGTCAACTCTTTCTTCCTTTTGGAATTCATCAGCCAGCCATTGAATAATTTCGTTATCGAAATCATCGCCACCTAAGTGTGTATCACCGTTGGTAGATTTTACTTCAATCACACCATCACCCATTTCAAGGATAGATACGTCGAAAGTACCACCACCTAAGTCGTATACAGCTACGTGTACGTCCTTATGCTGTTTATCAAGGCCGTAAGCCAAAGCAGCAGCGGTAGGTTCATTCAAAATTCTCCTTACCGTTAAACCTGCAATTTCGCCGGCTTCTTTGGTTGCCTGGCGCTGGCTGTCGTTAAAGTAAGCCGGTACGGTAATAACCGCTTCGGTTACAGTAGTGCCTAAATAATCTTCGGCAGTTTTCTTCATTTTCTGAAGGATAACGGCTGAAATTTCCTGTGGGGTATAAAGCCTGCCATCAATATCTACACGGATAGTGTCATTATCTCCCTTCACTACTTTAAAAGGAGCGCGGGCAATTTCTTTGGCGGCTTCGCTGTAACGCAAACCCATTAAACGTTTAATAGACTGTATAGTCTTGGTAGGGTTAGTGATTGCCTGACGTTTAGCAGGGTCGCCTACTTTTCTTTCACCATTGTTCAGGAATGCAACAATAGATGGCGTGGTTCTCCTTCCTTCATCATTCTGAATAACCACGGGGTCGTTACCCTCCATTACTGATACACACGAGTTGGTGGTTCCTAAGTCAATTCCTATTATTTTTCCCATAAGTTAGTGTTTTATATGCCCCCTGTTAATCAATACATGTGCCATGTATATATAAGTGGTCGAATAGGCGTAAAACTGCCAATTTGTAGATAAGGACCTGCCAAATGCCCCTGCCAAAATCGCAATTGGCTGATTTCCAAGGGGTCAATTTGTCAGTTGCAGATTCTGCCAACCGTGTTCCGGAAGTTCAGCTTACCCGCAACGGGGTCGCAAGCCAGGGAATCGAGGCCGTTAGGGGCTAATACTATACTATCTACCTCCTGGTAGTTACGGCTCGAAAAAACACCTATTCCGCCGGTAACGTTAGTATAGGTAGGCAGGGCATTACTTGAAGTTAAGCCACTTTGAGCCTGTTGTTGCAAAAAGTAATTGGCTAAGGCATTACCCCCGGCGGCAAATTTAAACTGCATTCCCTTT
>CAISWS010000503.1 GCA_903889265.1 uncultured Bacteroidota bacterium | reverse complement strand
TATCATGCTGTTCCAGTCCTTCATCTGGTTAACTGTAAGCATTAAAAAATCAGTTACAATGGTCTTGTTCTGAATTATCTTATTACCGTCCGTCTGGTAACTGATTTCAAACGACTCGTCTTTGCCTTTAAAGCTTACATCCTCAGGTTTATAATCAAGCGAATATCCCTCCGGAAGGGTAATAACCGTGGTACTTTTCTTAACATTCTTATAGCCAACCTCAAAAGGAAGCTTACGCTCACTCATGTCAATATTATCAAACTGCCTGTCTTTTTCCAGGTTGGGATTCATATAAATTTTTGAGCCTATGTTTTTGACATATTCCGGCAACTCAAACCTTGCACGTATTTTTACCACACTATCCTGTCCGTTAAACCCTTCAAACTGCAGGTTACTTATCTTGCACTTATTGTTGCCCAGTTTCAGATAATTCTGAAATTTCTCTTCCCTCTTTTCTGGCAAGGTATAATGATACATATACGAGTCATCAATTTTGTAATACCCGGTAAAATCAGTCTGTATATCTCCTTTAATCTGCTTATTCGCATCAAAGGCAACTGTTATGGTATCGCTTTCAACAGATTTCTCTTTGGCCATTACCGGTATTGTGTAAACCTCGCAAGTGCCGTCTTCTTTTAGCAAAAGGGCTTCTTTGCCTTGTATAAATTCAGTTACAAATCCCAGCGGGGTATATTTACCGGTACCATCCAGTACATATCTTTTTCCGTTTGCCTCGGCAATACAAATCATATGGTTATCGTTGCTTGGGCTGGCAATCTCCGAGTATTTATAAGGCAGTTTACGCGTTCCTATCCAGGTATGGTATGCCTTCACTCCCGCCATCCGCAACATTTTTACAAGTATACTGCTCATATCCTTACAATCGCCGTATCTGCGTTTGCAAATATCTTTCGCCTCGCGGGGTATAAATCCATTCATACCATCTTCAAAGGCGATATAATTGATATTATCCTGCACCCAGTAGTAAACCCTTTTTATCTTCTCCTCATCGGTATTGGCCCCTTTTATAATACCGGTAACCGTAGTTTGCAATAATGAATCATCGCCCTTATTAATATCCTTAACAAAGCCCTTATACCATTCGCATAGGCCATCTATATCAGGCAACACCTTTTTAGTAACCCCATCAACCGTGTAGTCGTTAACGGTTATAAGCACATGTGGTGCGTAATAAGCAAAAGCCGGCGACTCACTTTCGCGTTTAGGTGTTTGCATGTTTTTGGCCACCCATTTATAAATGGTCCGCTTCCCTTTTTCTTCCTTACTGAAGGCCACAAAATTTGAATCGTTGTTGAACAATTGATAATTAAGTTTCACCCCTGCCGGGCAACTTATTGTAAACTCGCTGTTTAATACCGGCATGTAGGAAACAAAGTAAAACGGCGACATAAAATGCGGGTCCTTCAGCTTTTCGGTATAAGAAATTTTACCAACCGAGCCGGGGGTAGCACCGGGGAAAATAAAATTCACTTCTTTCAGGTCATCGTAAAAAACGTTGGCGTCTACATTATCGGCGGTGCTAAAATTCTCCACCTTCATCTCCTTATACTTTCCGCCGTTATTTGAAAGGGTAACCGCATTCAGGTTGGATATATCCGTAAAATAAGAGTGATATACAGCGTATTTGCTATAAGCATCAGATTTGTCTGTTACAAAATAAATCTCTTCATCCACCTCGCTGCTTACCACCAACTCACCCTTATCTATCTCAATATTAGTATGCATGTTTTTGTGCAGAAAAATTGCATCCGCATTCGGAAAAGTCTTTCGCGCCCTGTCCAACTCATCTTTCTCAGGTGAACCTGCAAACAAACCGGATAGCCCTGCCATCATTACTACAACCAACAAAAACACTTTGCGCACACTATAACCGCTCATAATTCCTTATTTTACTTCAACTCTACTCCGTAATAATAGTTTGTTTCCTTCTTTAGTTTTCCGCTTTCGTAGTCTTTTACTGCGCCGTTTAAATACCCTAAAACGTAGTTCTCCTCTTTTACCAATACGCCGGCTTTGTCATAAAATTTGCACGGCCCGTCAAACTCATCAAAATATTCATTCAACTCCTTTTCTATTTTGCCATCTGCGCTGTAAAATGTTTGTTTCCCGGTTTTACAGCCATGCACATAGTTTTCCTCCCATTGCATTTTGCCATCCGGATAATAGTATGTGCATTTCCCTTCGCGCCAGCCATTTTTATAAGCACATTCGTAGCTTTTCTGTCCGTTTGCGTAATAGGCTACAACAGTACCGCTTTCTTTATCCAATTTAATTTCAGGCACCTCCATTCCATCTTTTCCTATGTAGGTGTAACCCTGCAACTCGCCTGTATTATATCTGAGTTTTAACCTTAATGTTCCATCAGGTGCGTACATGGTGGCAATACTATCTTTATCGCCCTCCTTAAACAAAGAAGAAAATTCGGTTTTGCCATTGGGGTAAAACCATTTCCAATAACCTTCGCGGTCATCCTCTTTATAGGCGCCGCTGTTCTCTTTCAACCCTTCGCGGTCGTATACGGTCCAAATGCTGTCAGCCTCCCCGTTTTTATAATATGCTTCCTTCATTAATTTACCATTCATGTGGTATTCCTTGGCCAGGCCGTTGCGATACCCCAGCCTGTAATTACTCTCGCCGTCTACCTGGCCGTTGCCATAATAATATTTATACACCCCATCTAAACGCCCGTTTTTGTAATTGCCATATACTTTGGGCTTGCCGTTAAAGAATTTTACATCATAAACTGCCGTTCCCTGTGGGTTCAGAAACTGGCTGGCAACTTTGCCCACAGTATCATAAACCAGGTATTTTGAAAGGAAGGTGCCATCATCATAATACTC
>CAISWS010000502.1 GCA_903889265.1 uncultured Bacteroidota bacterium | reverse complement strand
TAATATTAAACGACTCTTTATACTTCCCGAATAACCGGGCCGATTCTGCGTATCTTTTCAATCTGAACAAGGATTGGAACGCGCAATAAAAAGCCGACCAAAAAATGCCTCCATTTTCCAGAATTATACAATACAGTTCCGCTGCCTTAGAAAATTCTTTTTGGTCGTAGAAAATTTCTGCCTTACAAAAGTCCTCATAAAAAGGACTGTCCACCAACGGGGCGTGGCGTTTCTTAATCTGTGTTGCTTCCAGATTTTCCTGCCGCTTTTCAAACCGGGGAAGAATTCCTGGTTCAATTTTACCAGCGGCAAGCAGTGCAATATCCGGACGTGCAGATTGAATATACTTCAAACTATCTTCAAAATCCTTTTTGACATTTCGGCTGAGGAAGTCAGGCCAATCAGGGTTTTCATCCTCTTTTAAATAAGTATAGAGCGCCAAACCATATCCCCATTCCATCTCTGTAAGATATCCTGAACGCCCAACCCTTTTGCTTTCAAAAGTATATTTAAGTATAAAAGCTTTGTTGGCATTAAAAATTCCAACACCAAAAAACACAGTCAGTAAATCCGTTAACGGCTCGTTATTCCTCTGTAAACGTTCCTCGCCTAAAAGCTCAACATGTGCAAGTTCATGTGCAAACGTGCCTATCATTTCGTCTGGCTCTTTCAGTGAATCTTCGGCCAAACCTATTTGATATTGGCCATTTTCGCCTTTCCCATAATAAAGACCTGCCGTTTTCCCATCGTTCCCCGCCGCCTGCATGAATATCGGGTGAATTTCTCCGGTATTAACTTCGCGGACTCCTTCCCGGTAAATATGCAGGTCAATGGAAGAATCATCTAAATCCATTTGCCGGGATAATATCTGAAGCACCTTCTCAGCATCTTCCGGTTTGCCACTAAACTTTATCGGGAAATCCCTCCAATCGGGAACAAGCGTTTTTTTCTTCAATACATCCGCGCCGTATTCCGTTAGCATCCATGCAAAGGCGGTTTCAATCCATTTTCTTGTTGGTTCATCAACAGGGCAGAAATTATTTACAGATTCAGGCATGCCTGGAAATATTGTTTTGCAAATATAGTGTGACGAAATAACTATTGAATAATAGTAAAAATGGTATTGCGATTAAACGCTATTTCACATCCACCGGCTCCATATATTCAAACAGCTTTTTCGTTTTTATTATATCGGCCACGGTAGGTGGCACCATTTCTTCCCAACCGGGTTCGCCGGTTTGTATCATCTTAATTACTTTGGTTGAAAATATCTGCAGCACATTAGCATCGTAGCCCGTTAAATCAACTAAAAAGCCATTGCTTACCAGGTGCTGGTACAAAAACCTGAGGCCTGCAGGTACTTGCAAATTGCGGGTAGTTATTACCGTTTTATCGCGCTCAGGCTGATAAGGATAAACCAGCATTTTTGCATTGCGCGAAAATATTTCGCCAAAATAATGCAGCAGTTCGCCGGCGGCATTTTTATAATATTTTTCGTTAAACAACTCAACCACGTTTAAAATACCCAGTATAATGCCCAGGCTTGCAGGTTTGCAGCGGTCAAGGTAATTAACCAGCACATCGTGTTTGTGGCAGTTACTTACCATAACAGTATACCCCAGGCTACATAAAATTTCGGCCCGGTCTAAAAAATCCTTGGTATCAAAGTTACCGTCACCGGCCAGGTTGTTCAGGGTAATTTCTGCCAGTAAAACCACATTATCATCATTTCCGTGTGCAGTTTTAAAATATGCCATGGCGCAGCGCATCATATCCTCGTTAACGCAGGTAACGGGGCGGAACCGGCCGCGTAAGCACAATATATTTTTCTTATACAAAATATCCTTAGGCTGGTAAACTTCTTTATCTGCGCCAAAAATGGTACCGTCAGTAAAACGCTTTTCAACCAGTTTAAGGGCCAGCAGGCGGTTGTCCACACTCTCAAAATCGGGGCCTTTTACGCGTATCATGTCAATCTCAATCTGGTCGGTATCCAGGTTGTCCATCAGCGATTCAATAAAATCATCCATCTGGTCGGCGTACCAGTAACAGGCAAAAAGCAGGTTGGTGCCAATGCCCCCCAGCGTGCGTTGCTGGTAAAGGCTATCGGTGCCTTTTAAGCGCACGTGTATCATCACTTCATTAGCCGGGCCACCGGGCCTAACCTGAAACTTTACGCCCATCCAGCCGTGTGGGTCGTTATTCTTTTTGTAGTTGAGGGTAGTGCTGGTATTGCTGAAAACAAAAAAACGGCGTTTCTGGTATTTCTCATCCGTTAAGCGCTCAACCAGCAAATCAAACTCGTGGTTCAGCATTTTGCGCAGGCGGCTTTCGCTAACGTAGCGGCCACTGCCCTCGGCCCCGTAAATGGCATCGCTGAAAGTCATATCATAGGCGCTCATGGCCTTGGCAACGGTGCCCGAGGCCCCACCTACCTGAAAAAAGTTCCTTACCACCTCCTGCCCTGCTCCAATTTCAGCAAAAGTGCCGTAAATGGTTTCATCCAGGTTAATACGCAGCGCCTTCCTCTTAATTGATAATATTTCTCTATCCATACCGGCAAAAGTAATAAAGAACAACCAGTCCATGTTTTCTTTAGGTTAATAGTTAAAAAATAAGGCTAAAAATTTTACTTTTGCGCCCGTTCGTTTGCGTAAAACGATAGATGACCCGGTAGCTCAGCTGGATAGAGCAACAGTTTTCTAAACTGTCGGTCACTGGTTCGAATCCAGTCCGGGTCACATAAGGAAAATTTTATAAGTAACAACGCATTGATAACCAATGCGTTGTCTTA
>CAISWS010000501.1 GCA_903889265.1 uncultured Bacteroidota bacterium | reverse complement strand
TCCGAATATCTCGCGTAAGGTATCATCTAAACGTATTATCGCAGTCTGAGAAAAAGCGGTTGCCCCTATCCATACATTCGCAAAAAATGATTCCACAATAGTCAATGAATCAATACTGTTCTTGCTGGTACTGTCAGGTAAATGGATGGATTGAAGCTTTTCACGGATGCCGCTTCGATCCATTATTTCTTTCATCAGAATTAGGCCGCCCCAAGGGCTTACTTGCTTGTCACTATACTGTATTTCCATGGTAAGTTTTTCTTACGCACGTAAAGTTTGCTTTTCCCTCGTATTTCTTCAATTTAAGTTTTCAACTGCAAAATCCGGGTTAAATTTCCTTGACCTTTTTACCCGATTCTGCACCTTCAGGCTGGTACCTCCCAAAAAATAAACATAACATTCATTATTAATGAATTAGATTACATTGATTGTACCAGGTATTTAAGGACCTTATCGCTTGTTTAAAACTGCATAAGCTTTTAGAATACTACCTACCGACAGCCCGTCTCGTATTTCGCCCCTAAGAACCATTTGGTATACCTCTTCAAAAGGTAGTTTTTTAATACACAGCTCCTCGTCTTCTTCCGGGTTAGCACCAACTTCCGTTAGCCCTCGCGCTATATAAGTATAGGAAACCTCGTCGGTAGTTGAGTTGGAGAGCTGCATTTCAAGTATAAGTTCAAATTCTTCGGCTTGCAGGCCGGCTTCTTCAATCAGTTCGCGCCTGGCTGTATCAACAGGCTCAGTGCCTTCCGGACAACCACCTTCAATAACTTCCCATTCATAACTGCTGAAAGGATACCTGACCTGGCCAACTATCCATGTATTATTGAGCTCATCCAACGGAATAATCGCAACCGCATGCGTTTTAAAATGCACTACCCCATAAATGCCGTCCTTACCGGCTGGGTTTAATACCTTATCTTCCCTTACCCTAATCCATGGGTTCTCGTATTTTACCTCCGTACTAAGCTTTTTCCAAGGATTCGGAGCCTCATTCATTTTCATTTAAAATGGTATTTAGTAGCAAGTATTTAATATTAAGAAAACGGCCCCGGATTTATCTCTGGCCAGAAAATGCATTTAACGCAGAAATACTACCATTGCATTCAATCTTAACCATCATAACAAATCATCGCCCCTAGTACATTTTTACCCTTGCCGTTATAAATATGGAAGTGCTTAAAAATGGAATAGCAGTGGTATTATTACCAAAAATGTTCTTTACTAAAAATCGCTTTAGCGCTCCTTCTTTTAATACATCCATGGGTGCAGTTACCAGTTTTACATCTAACACCTCAAATCCGTTCTCTTCCAGCAGCCGTCTTATCCGTGGACGAGTATATATCCGGGCATTAGCAAACCGCTCGTGAATTGCCTTCGGTAACCAGCTAAAAAGCGGCACCCTGTTCCATGGCAGCAAAGGCAGCCTGGCGCCGTGTGTTTCAAATATCCACCACTTGTTAGGCACTGAAATAGCACATAAAGCCCCGGGCTTTAACCACTGCGTAAATCGTTTTATGTTGCGGTCATCATTAAAATGTTCTATTACCTCAAAACAAATCAACCGGTCAAATTTTTCAGCATTGGGTTTTCCTTCAAAGAGGTCCTGCTCCTCCACATTCTTAATTACCACGCTGCAGTTATCAATACCCTGTTGAACTTTAATTTCTTCAAATACCTTCTTATGGCCTTCGTATATATCTACCCCCAGGCACTCCTTCATTTCTTTGCTCATCAGCAAAAGGGTGGCGCCGTTTCCACTACCAATCTCCAGTAAACGCAAATTTTTTCCACAAAAACCAGGTATTTGTTTCACTAACTCAGCCCGGCGGGTAATTATCTTATCAGTATGGTCGGCAGGCCTGCCCAAATAATGCTCCCCTTCAAAAAGTGTTTCATCAACTCTGGTCATGTATAAATGTTTATGCCGGTTACTGGCGGCAAATGTGCTATTAAAAATACAGTCCTCCAACAGCAATTGATGCACTACATCCTTCCCGAAATGTTTATTGGCAGATAAACAAAAAACCCGCTCCTGATATTTAAGGGCGGGTTTCTGTTATTTATTAAAAAACTGTTTAATTCACTTTCACAAATTTAACCCTTCCGCTGCTATTGCCAATATGCACGTCAACATAATAAACTCCCGATGCAAGCTGGTTAATATCAATGGTATTGTTACCTGGCGCTGTAACTTCTTTTACCCTTTGGCCTAATGTTGAGTAAACTGCCAAATAGTCAATTGGCTGACTGGCGATGATAGATAACCTGTCGTTTGCAGGATTTGGATAAGCGCTCAGGCTTAACTGTTCTTTAACTTTGGAAATACCTGAAGTGACTGAAGGCGGCGTAGTTACAACCTTAAACTGGTTCATAGGCCCGCCACCTGTTTTGTAGGCATAAAATACTGAGTCGCAAAAAGATGAAGTGCAGTTAGCCGAATCTGTGATAGTTAAACAGATATCATAAAACCCGAAATTAGAATAGCTGTAGTTAACTACCGAATCTCCAGGAATAGAATCTAAAATGCCATTACCAAAGTTCCAGGTATACGTAGCTGGTGCAGCTCCGGTATGGTAAACATACCCATAGTATAAGCCCGGAACATTAGGATCAGGATAAACATACAGGTAGGTTTGACAGGTAGGGGCTGATGTATCAGGCGCGCCGGTAATCAACTGGCAGGCGCTGGCCTGGCAACCTGTGCTGTCCATAATTGTAAGGCAATAAGTAGCAGTATCACCAAAAGGTAAATTCACCAATGGGTCAGGACTGTTAGAGATAGGATATCCATTAGGCGTTGTCCACAAATAAGTATAAGGGGCAACTCCGGTGGGGCTCGCAAATAAGGTATAAGTTGAATCGAAATTAGTGCTACCTATAGAAACTGAGCAGGTTGAAATTCCTGCAATTGTTACTACTGCAGTATCGGAAAAACTGCATCCACCGTTAGCGGTATCAGTTACGGTCAACCCAACGATGTAAGTTCCTGCAGAGCTATAGGTATGAAACACTGAGGTTCCGTACCCTGAAGAGCTGTCACCAAAGTTCCAGCTTAAAATGGCGGAAGAAGAGAAATTACCGATAGCTTCAAAATTGCGCGTTGCGTTGTTGATTGCAGCTGAATAAATAGTAGCACTACAGCTGGTAGAGTCAATACCAGGGCCAAAGCGCCAGAATTTGTTTATCAGATTGTAGGTAATGTTGTTATTTTCACCTAAACCTAGATATCCCTGCCCATTAACACTGGCACCAATACCGCCTCCCATAGCGGTGTCCGGAAACAGGCCCCAAAGAGTCCAGGTATCAGTAGCCGGTACATATTTCCATACGTTCTGTGTAAGTGCAACGTCAAGCGGGGCTAATGAATTTTGGTTTTGGCCTGATATTACAAAGGCTTCATTATTAATTACTACTGTATAATAGCTGACCATAGGGTCGCCAGGAAAAATACCCAGCTGAGTCCAGGTATCGGTAGCGTCATTATATTTATACCAATCGCTTGGTAAATAAAAACCACCTGGTATATCAATAGCTCCCAAACCCGCATAAGCCACATTATTCACCACAAACGATACCGGTGCCTGTCTTGCTAAACCAGGAAAGTTGCTTTTTTGCGCCCAGGAATCAGCAACAGGGTCATATTGCCAAACAGTATTGTTAATAGGCTTAAAACCCATGGCCACATAACCTTTGCCATTAACGGCAAACGATGCAGTAGTATAACGCGCAGTGCCCGGGAAAGTAGCCTTGGCTGTCCAGGTATCGGTCTGAGGATTGTACTGATATAATTGATTCCCGTTAGGCGTTGGGTATTCAGTCGAATCCCATCCATTTACAACATAACCTAAACCATTAATTGCAAAAGAACTACAGCCATACAGCGCCTCGCCCGGAAAATCACTCATCTGAGTCCAGGTATTGTTGGCGGTATTATACAACCAAACATGCTGAGTTAGGTTTTAAATGGCACCACCACCGTTGCCTATCAGGCCCTCTACTATATAAACGCTATCGCCAATAGTAAAAGACGCCGGCGAATAAGCGAAAGAAGGAAAATTGGCTACCCGGTTAAAAGAATAGTTTTCGGTTTGCGCAAACAGCATGCAGGGCAACAAAGCTTGCAATAACAATACGTAAAGTTTGTTTTTCATATCAGGTTTTTTTGGTGTTACTGAAAACGTGTACAAATATATTATGCTTTAACCACTAAATAAACACTGACATGTTTAACAAAGCTTGGGGCTTTAGCTGGCTAACTATACTTAGTTGCAAATGTAAGCATTTTAGTTGCACAGTGTACTAAATAATTATTAAGTAAATTCTAGTTCCATGTTTAAATTATTGAAAACAAACCATTAAAGCATCATTTTCAGGATAAAATAGATTTAACCTTACGCGTTTTTAGGTTTTGAACCTTAACGCCATACATGAAAACCTTAACCAGGATAGTTACACTGCTTCTTATTTCCGGTAATCTGCGGTCCCAGGAGATACGTTAAGATATGACTGCGCTATTTTAAATATTACAGACCAACGCAACAAAGTATTCATTCACTACAGCAGCGGAGAATTGAAAAAAACAAGCACACAGGAGGGCGAAGACATAAGAACCAAGCATACCTACCTGACGGCCATGGTAAAGGTTCTAAGCCCGGCATCAGGGACTTGCAACGATAGCATTCAGAATGATTAAAAGCTATTCTTTTACAAACCTCTTTACAATTCTATTGCTGCCGGCTTTTAACTCAACAAAGTAAATGCCTGAGGCTAAATTACTCAGGTCAATTTTCATCTGGTATTTGCCCGGAATATCCTCACCTTTTTCGGTGGTTAAGGTTTGCCCTAGCATGTTGCTTACGTTCAACTCGCTGTTACCGGGGTTCAAAAGCTCGTATTGAACATTCAACACATTATTTGCCGGCACAGGAAACAGTATTAAGTAACCTTCCGGAAAAGACACATTGTTTATACCTGTGGGACAACTTCCTGCGGCCCAGCTTGTAATACCAGCGTTCTGCGCGTAACAGAAGTTATTGTAGGTAACCCCGTTGCACCCACAAACAGGGGCCACAACTTGCGGACAAAAGCAGGTATCGCATAATCTTGCAGAATCAACACAGGCATTCTGCGATTCGTATTTCAATTCAAGGTGGTCAACAATAAATTCAGTAGATGCAGCCACTATACCGCATCCACCCAAAACATCGCCACCGGTTAGGGTAATTCTGCACGAGTCGAATGTTGTAGCGTTTTGTGATAATGGAACTATTAGTTGCGAATAGTTAAAATTGGCAACTGTGCTTTGCCAGTATCCTGAATCCACAACTGTACCGTTGCTTAACAATTCAAGCAAAACAGAAACTGTGTCTTTAGGGTAATTTATAGAGTCATTTACACAAGGCGGAAACAAAAGCTTATAATACAGCGAAAGATGTTGCGGATGAGATGGCACGGCAAAAATAGTTTTGGCAAAAGCCTTAAATACCCCGTTGGCATGCAGGTCTGCCGCCCAACTACCAGAGTAAGCATCGCTGTCTTTTTTTACAACGTAAGGGTCAATGGGCGGTGTGGTAAGCGGATGGCTATTAGTTTCCCATCCAATAAGGGTTGGCCCAAATGTCCAGTTTTCCATATCACTGTTGGGTATCTGGCTAAACAGATATTGGGCAAATAAAAAAAGGCAAGTAGTGAAGAGGAGTTTTTTCATCATAAAACTGTTTTACACAGGGGGTAACCGGCAGGTGCATTATTGCAAAATTGCACTAGCTAAGGGATAAACGCGGGTTCAGGCAAAAGGGTTGCCCGTGTAAATAACTATTGGCTAAAAATAGGTTTTATGCTGCTATGCTTTACCTTTTAAAGCAATTTTACCTCCCATATAAGCAAAAGGGATGTAGGCCAATCCTAAATCCAATACGGTAAACCAAAGTGGGGAAGGAAGCATAAAAACAGAAGCTATACCTCCGGCTAAAGTAATCGCGCCAATGCCCAGTGCTATTTTCATTTTATGGCTTGCCGCAATTAAGGCACCGGTGTAAGCACCTGCAAGGGTTCCCAGGGCATGAGCCAAAAACGGCATCAGAAAGTGTATAGGATGCATTAAATGCATAGCCGCTTTCAGCCCTTGGCTGGTGGTTAAATCGGCGCCTGGCGGGGGAGGAACGAAGAAACTACTGTTCATTACTATTTCTAAATTCAAACATCCGCCGACTATGCACCCGACTACTACCGCTATTGTGTTTCTGATAATTGCGTTCATGTTTTGCTTTTGCACAGGGTAAAGTAAGCGTAATTTTTGAAATAAGATGCTGCTCAATTTGGGAATAAAATTAAGTTCCATCTGCCATAAAAAACAATTAATTTGCTGCACTTATAATACTGAAACATTTCTGTTATGGCTAAAAGTATAGTGTTTATACATGGGTTATGGATTCACTCCACCTCATGGCAACCCTGGATGGATTTTTTTAATAAAAAAGGATACCAAGCCCTGAATCCCGGCTGGCCCGGCGACTCGCCAACAGTGGCCGGATGCCGCGCGAATCCAGAATCTATAGCCAACAGAGGTGTAACCGAAATTGCTGATAGCTATGCCAAAGTTATTGCAACCCTTCCTGAGCCTCCCATCGTTATTGGACATTCATTTGGCGGGCTAATTGCACAGATAATATTAGGCCGGGGCGCAGCGGCAGCCGGAATTGCTATTGACCCTGCCCCCATGAAAGGCGTTTGGCAATTACCCTTATCGGCGCTTAAAGCCTCTTTACCGGTGTTGGGTAATCCCTTTAACTTTTCAAAGGCTCATTCTCTTACTTTTGAACAATTCCGCTACGGTTTTGCCAATGCGGTGCCTGAAAAAGAAGCCCGCGAACTTTACGACCATTGGACCATACCGGCCCCATGCCGGCCGCTTTTTCAGGCAGCAACAGCTTCTTTTGCCGGTTCAGAAACTAAAGTAAATACAGATAACCTAACCAGGGGCCCGCTCCTTATAACCGGTTCGGATAAAGATAATATTGCGCCCCCTGTTCTGGGGCTTGCGTCAGCAAAAAAATACAACGCATCCGTAGCTACAGAGTTTAAATTATTTGAAGACCGCGGACACTCACTTATAGTTGACCACGGTTGGATGGATGTGGCGGAATACTCGCTACAATGGTTGCGTAAAAAGGGGTTTTAGAATCCCCCTTCATTTCATTCCTAAGCAGACGTATCAGCTGTGAAAAACCCGAGAAGCTACAATTAAGCCATCGCGGATTTCAAGCACCTCTCCTACTGTCATATCTTCTTCGCCGGCTACATGCCGGATATACTGCATAAAGATTGAGGCATCATCTGCAATAAACCTGGTGGCTTCATACCTCAGTGTGGGTAACCGGTTAAAACTATCCCGCCACCAGTTTCGCAGTGCCTCTTTGCCGGCGATAAGCCCGTTTGTTTCAGGCTGCCGCAGTTTTAATTTGGGGCTGTAGTGTTGGGCATTATCATGATACAGCGCCAGTAATTTTTCCAGGTTATGTTCGTTGAAGGCTACGAACCATTTTTGAGCTATATTTGTGACGGCTTGTTGCGGCATAATTACATTTTTAAGTTTATCGTTTAAGGCCGGTATTTTTCTTCACCGTCGCCAGGCCTCTTTTTTACACACATCATTTCAAATCGAAACCCTGGTCGCCGAATAGCTGAAAGGAAACGCCTTTTTTGTGTACAATTTTAATAGCCACTTTATCACCGGCTTTTAATCTGGAAAAACCGATATACATCATCTTGTTTTCGTATGAGATGAGGCCGGTTATGTCCTTGCCGTTCAGTGTAATTTGCTTAATATCCATTTTGGATTCGCAACTGCCTTTTATAGCTGCGCCTGGGTTGGTGCCCCAATGGTTTTTAGCCCCATTTACAACCCCGGTGAAAGTGGAAGAATCCACAGCTTCTTCTGCACACTCTGCAAAAATGCCTTTGGTATCAATAATCCCGCATTTGCCATTCAGTATTACAACAGCCTTACCCTTTTCAAAGGAATATAACGACCCGCAATGCGCACATTTTTTATAAGCAGCATCAGTCTGTTTATCATATTTAAGTGGAATAATGACAACGCCGGATTTATTGATAAACCCGGATTTACCTGCCAGTTCTACATAAGCAAGTCCGCTTTCATAGGTGTGTGCTTCTTCATACTTTAAAGGTACTAGTGTGGCCCCGCTTTTATTAATAAAACCATACTTCCCATTTTGCGCAACAAGCGCAAGGCTCTCATGAAAATAGCCGGCATCATCATATTTAAAAGGGATTTTAGTGGCCCCGGTGGCATCAATAAAGCCCCATTTGCCATCAAGCTTTACACCTGCCAGCCCTTCAAATTCATCAGCAAAAGTTACGTTGCTTGTTTCATCGTAACGGGCAGGTATAACCAGGGCTTCAATCAGCGGATAACCATTGCCATCTTTTTTCGTAAGGCTGGGATATCCGAAACCATATTTGCCGTTCACCAGCTTGCGGGTTAGTGTTGTGGCCTGTGAAAAACACAAGGCAGTGCACAACACCGCCAAAGTTATCAGAACAAAACCCTTTTTCATGTTGGGTATTATTAAGTTATGGACGCAAAGGTGTCAATTAAATTAAGCCATTACCAAACTATTTTTATGTTAAATGCAGTATTCGAAAAGCGGGACAACAATATACGCTTGCCAAATGTGACCGGGTATTGGGTGATTAACTCCGTAAAAATAATAACCAAAAATATGGATTCCAAATACCATAAATTGAAACTTCCCGGCTTAGGTTGTAATTATTTAAATGGACCGCTTTTATCGCTTACCCGGCGTTTCCATATTCCAGTATTCCTTGTATAAATGGTCGCCGGCCCAGGCGAGGCCTCCGCTGTGTGCCATTAATGATTTTGCAGCTGCGGCATGATTACGACACCAGAGCAAAAACTCCTCCATGGCCTCAGCGTGTTTTGCTGTAAAATTTTCCATTTCGGGCCAGTTCCGGTGTTCAACCATAAATGCCCGCAGATTTTCGTGCAGATGAACAATAGCCCAGTTAACCAGCACCTGAGAGCGTTCAGGATGTTTTGCATCCCACTCAAACATGCGATGCGCAGCCTGAGGATGTTTTTTTACCCAGTGGCCCAACTCTACCGATGCCTCCTGGTGTTTATGCGCCCATTGCTCAAGCGGAATTTCCTGGCTAAACGCAGTGCCCGCGGTGCAGAAAATAACAAGGGATACGATGATTAGCTTTTCCATAATGTTTGTTTGGGATAATTTTTTCATAAATGGCATTTAGATCATACAGTGGCACAGAAGTTTAATTGTATAAGATTTTATTTATTACAACTGCGTTTAACAACCCGGGCAATACCAAATTATTACATTTGCCCGCATCGATAAATAAGTACCGATAATGGCTTACTGAATCCTATGCAACAGTCAAAATTAATTTCTCTTTTCAGGCAGTTCAGTGACGATGAACTTAACCGGTTCGATAAATTTCTGGCATCACCTTATTTTAACCAGAGCGATAAGTTACTGAAATTTTTCAGGCTAATAGCTCAGGACAAGCCATTGTTTAACAGCCCTAGCCTTGAGAAACAAAAACTGCATAAGACCTTGCATGGCACAAAAAAATATAGTGACACCACCATGCGCGAACTGATAAGTGATTTATTTAAGCAGGCAAAAGTTTTTCTGGCACATGAAGGCCTTACAAACGATGGCCCGGAAGCCAGTGCTGTAAGGTTTAAATGGCTGCTTAACCATAACCTTATAAAGCTTGCCGAAACGGAACTGGAAAACCGCGAAGAGTTGCTGCACAAACTTACAGATCACAACAGGGGTTATTACCTGCATAGCCGGATACTGGATAGTGACCGTTTCGAAGTTGTTTCGCGTAAATTTGAGGGCTCGGAATATAAATTAATAAACACATTCGACTTTTACAAGCATATACATTCCCTTAACCGCGATTACCTGGTTAATAACCTGCACAATTACATTTATTTACTGGCCATGGCCCGTATTTATAAATTTAAATCAGACGAAAGCCTGCTGCTTCCGCTGGAGCAGCTCCTTCAGCCCTACCTGAATCAGGGCGATGTTGTTATTGATATGTTTTACAACATTATGCAATTAGTACGCACGGGTGAGGAAAAATATTTTTTCGAATTAAAAGCCCGTTTTTTTGCAACCGATAAAACCGTGCCCATGTCGGTAATAACGGAAGCCAGCACAGGCCTTTCAAACTATACCGCGTTGAAAATAAGGGCCGGCGAGCAGCGATACAAAGACGAGTGCATCGAAATTTACAAATTTGAGGTTGAAAAAGGCTACCACCTTGTTAATGGGAGGATTGACCACATAGCCTATCAGAATATAGCCATGATGGCCGCCGAAACCCAGAACTTTGACTGGGCCGACTATTTTTTAGAAACGTATAAAAATAATTTGCCTGAGGAGGCCCGGGAAGACAGCTACAAATATTCCAAGGCCTATCTGTTATTTGGACAGAAAAAATTTGAAGAAGCCCTTCGTTTTTCTTTAAGCCAGAATTCGCCCTCTTTTCTGTCTAAAGTCTCATCCAGGTTACTTATTGCAGGATCACAATATGAGCTCTGTATGTTTGATGAATTAAACAGGGAACTGGATATGCTTGCCTACCACCTTAAAGATGAAAACATGACAAAGGAACGTAAGCAGAGCTATGTGGTTTTTTCTGAAATTATGCGGCTGTTAGGCGAATTAAAAGCCAACTACAACCGCAATAAATTACAGCTTTTAAAAAGTGAGATTTACGATAAAAAAGAATTGCTCTCCAGGGAATGGTTTCACAAAAAAATAGCGGAGTTAGAGGAGATGCATCAATAAAACATGGTTGGCTACATCCCGCCGTACTTCTCAGCCGGTACTCCTTTCAGAAGGTTGGTTACCTGGCATTCAGCTGTGCAGGCAAAAAAAATCATCAATTGCGCAAGTTACGCGCATGTATATCGTCCAAACAATAAGAAGCGGTCGAAAGTTTCGGTAAAAAGATTATTATTAAACCAACAAGCCCAACCAACTATGAGAAAAACCCTGATACTAATTTTGCTCTGCTACGCATCTTTTGCACAGGCACAACTTAGCCCTGCTATTACAGCCTGGATACAGAACCCCGATACAACTACACACAAGGGGTATGGCAATATACCATCAAACTGTATCAAGATACAATATTCAACTTCTGATGTGTATGTAAGCTGCTTTTGCATACCCGGTTACAGCATTGGCCCATGGAACAACCCGAATGTTGCCGAGAACCAGAATTTTGTTTACAAAATAACGCTGAACCCGCAAAAAAACACAGGAACGCCTACAACCATTGGTCTGGGCCATATTGGGGTGTTAACCAATGGGGTAAGTATATTCAATGCTAACGATGCACAGTTTGAAAATCATGTATGGTCGCGCAACGGATATTATTTTGAGTTTCCAAGTTTTGATAACTGTATTGGCCATCCGCAGCAGCAGGGCGAGTATCACCACCACGTTAGCCCTAAATGTTTATACGACCAAACCGACAGCACCCATCATTCTCCTATTATCGGATATATGTTTGATGGCTTTCCGGTTTACGGGGCTTATGGTTATGCCGATACCAACGGAACGGGTGGCATTAAAAGAATGAGGTCTTCATACAGGTTACGTGCTGACGAGAGTCGCACCAAGGACCCCTGGGGCAATACAGGAGCCTACCCCGGCCCAGCGCTTGATACCGTGCCTATGGGTTACCTGCTTTGGGATTGGGAATATGTACCCGGCTTAGGCGACCTGGACTCTGCCAACGGAAGATGGTGCGTTACCCCCGAATACCCGAACGGCACCTATGCTTACTTTATGACGCTTGACAGCACCCTTGCACCTGCCTATCCTTACACCAGTGCAGGCAGCTATTATGGCGTAGTACAATCAGGTAACATTGGTATGGGCCCTGGCAGCAGTGGCGGGCATAATACCATTACCGTACCTACTACGGTTTATGTTGATACGGTTGCAACCGGCGTTAGCACGGTTGAATCTGAAATATCTTTTAAGATTGTACCCAACCCAACTGCCGCTTATGTATATGTTTATATGGATAATAACAGCGTAAATAACGTAACGGGTAAGCTTTATAATGAGGCTGGCCAAATGTTACAGGATATAGGCTACATGCAACCTACCATTGCTTACACTTTAGACCTTACCAAATATGCCGCCGGTATTTACCTGCTGCGTATGACGGATGGTAAAAGCGAAACAGTGAAGAAGATTGTGAAGGCGAATTAGAACGAATAACTAATAGCATATAAAAGGGCTGGCTGGTAAGCCGGCCCTTTTATATTTTAACCCCACCATGCACATAAACTATGTTTGATCCGTATAGGGAATCCCTTTGCATTCGAGTAGCTGCTTTAGTTTTTCAATTTTGCCAGGCTCTGCCTCACCAACAGGAACGTAAATCTCCTTACTGACTCCATCATTAATATATATTATTTTTATATTTTCGCCCATAATCTTTGCTACCGGTAAGTATACCGTAAATTGCATGCTTAGTACCTGCTGATATTTAATGATACGGACTGAACGGCTGAAAATGCCAAATTTGAGTTGAACGCTATCAGGACCGAAAATTGCTCCATTTTGCCGGATATACAAGAATAGAATAAAGAATAGCGCATCGGCTACAACTACTACAAGAACAATTTTGATTAGAAAATAAACGAATAAAGTGAGCGGCACCAGCAATAGCACAAACTCATAGTTACGCTCGTAAGTAAATTTTATGATGTCTTTATCCATTAGCTAAAGACAAGATAGCATTACTTATTTACATTTGTGCCAGGTATAAATTGTTTTAGTCTGGATACTATGAAGGTTTAAAATATGCCATCTATCATAATTCAAACATTCGATTTGATACAGGTCTTACCTCCCCCTTCGCCCCCTCCAGAGGGGGACGGCAGCAATTTTCGCTATGCGAAATTTAGATTAGCCTCACATTTTTAATGTATCGAAGTGCAGTACCAGGCAGACTTAAACATTCACCTTTACTTCTTAAAAATTATACCCCAACTGGAAACCGTAGTTACGCGGTGCATCAATTACGCCGGGCTGAAGCATGTATTCGGTGTTGGCTACGTTTTTACAGATGAACATAAACGAAGCTTTTTCCTTGTAGGTATAACCTGCCCTTATATCCAGCACAAATTCGCCTTTATCGTGGGTAGAACGGAAGTCCTGTAAAATGCCGAGGGTGCCTACGGTGCTGTTATCTATATATTTCATAAAGCTGCCGTAAAAGGCCGTTAAGCCTACTGTAATACCCTTATAAATAGATTGGGCATCGGCTTTGGCGCTGTGCTGTATCCTGTATTTAAGAATAGGTGTTTCTTTGGTTACAGAGGCCGTAGCAGCGTTATAATCTAAGTTCTGCGGGTCAACATAAGTATAGCCTATCAGGAAGTTCACAGGCACTCCGAAGATTTTGCCATTAGCTACAGCCGAAAACTCAGCGCCCCAGATACGGGCATTATCAATATTCTGCGCCTGGAAAGGGATACCAATATTAGAATTACCTCTAAAGAAAGAGTCGTTAGGTGAGTAAGATTCAAATTCAATCAGGTCATGATACCGGGTAATGTAAACGCTGGCATCAAAATAAGCTATCCACTTGCTTATTTTAACGCCTTGCTTAATACCAAGTTCAGCCATCCAGCCGTTTTCCGGCCTCAATGTGTCGTTCGGGAATACCGTTGCCCCGCTGCGGTTGGTAAACACATATTTTTCAGCCATAGATGGGTACCGGAACCCTTGTCCAAACGAACCTCTTAAAAAGGTACCTTCGCTTACCTGGTAATTCAACCCTATTCTGCCCAAAGGCGTAACCGGTGAGTTAATAGCTTTTTTGCCACCGGTAGCCTTGCTTAACAGGTTAATCAACGGCAACTCATTCATCACTGTCTGGCCCGATAACTGCGCATATTCAAGCCTGATTCCACCAGCCAGGGTTAGTTTGTGAAAGAATTTTTTCTCAAACTGCGCAAAAGCCGCATAGTTCATTTCATCGCGGGTAGTAAAGTATAGCAGCTCATTTGTATTTACCAGTGGCGGCCCAAAGGTTTTACCACGTATCAGCGAGTAGAACCCTTCCGTACCGGCAGTAAGTATTACATCGCTCTTTTTAAAGGTGTGTAAAAGCGTGTAGTTGTAATAATATTTGGTGGAAGCCGTGCTATCGCCCGTAGTGGAATTATAAACCACGTTAAGCGCCTGGAACCTGAAACTATGGCGGTTATCGTGATTATCGTAATAGTTTACATAAGGGTCTACATTAAAGGTACGCTGGCTTACAACCGGTGTTGACCCACCAAAAGGTTTATAAGCACCGGTTCCTGTGTCCTGGGCGGCAAAAAAATCTCTGTAGTTTTTGTGGAAGAAATTGGCGTTAAGCCCTAAAGTTAAATGCGGATGCTTATGCGGGGTATAGCGCAATTTGGCACCCATGCGCGCAAGCGAGTAATTGGCCTGTTGAATATAGTTTTGGTTTTGCTGGTACGAGCCTGATAAAACCACACCTACATCGCCGTATTGTTTACGGTGTAACAACGTACCGCCGCCAAACATGGGTAACAGCAAACGGTTAATCATAGTTCCGTTTTTCTTCTGCACCTGACGGTGCCACCATTCAGTCCAGTCGTGGTTATCCGGTTGGTCGTAAAAGCCGTAGTTTAAAATAACCCTGTTTTGCATTTGTGGAGTGGGGTTAACCGTTACCATGTTTAAAACGCCATCCAGCGCCGATGAGCCGTATACAGCCGATGAAGAGCCTTTTAACACTTCCACCTGCTCTAATTCCTCAATAGGCACCATATCCCATATAATACTGCCGTTTTCAGGGCTTATAATAGGCACATCATCCTGTAGAGCCATTACACGGTTACTGGTGGCATCGCTAAAGCCGCTTCCGCCGCGTATGGATATTGTACGGCCCAGCATGTTAACCCCAGGCACCTTGTTCATGGCCTCGTCCATCTTTTCGTTATTCTGCTGTATAGCAGTGGCCTTTACCACTTCCATAGACACAATCTGCTCACCAAATTTCTTTTCGTACTTGGAGCCCGTAACCACCACAATATCCAGGTCCTTGGTGCTATCGGTCAGTTGTACATCCAGTGTTTTGTCACTTTTATCGAGTATAGTAACCAGTATACTATGCGGGGAATAGCCGATGTAAGAGAAGTCAACGTAATGAGTGCCTGTTTCAAAAGGAAGGGTGTATTTACCGGCAGTGTCGGTTTGGGTGCCTGTGGTGGTTCCTTTTATTAAAACCGTAACTCCCACCATGGGGTCGCCCTTTTCATCTGTAACAGCGCCTTTAACATTTTGCCCGTACGCACTTTGCAGCCCCACTAATATCAATACCAAAAGAAAAAATTTCTTCATAGCGAAAATTTCGTTTCGAAGGCAAAAATATAATTTTTCAGTTTGGTTAAACTTCCCATAACCTTAATGTTATCAACAGCCAAAATAGAGAAATTTGGCAGAGCGTATGATTAACAGACAGGAAATGAGTTTTTTCATAACTTGCGCGCCACTTAAATTGCCAGCTATGCCAATCTGGGCCGGGCAAAGAACTTTAAACATAAACTGGATGAAGAATTTTTTTACGTTTTTATTGATATTCGTGGCAATCGGCCTGTTTGCGCAAGGCGGCGGAACAAAAAATGGTGGCGTAAAAGGGTTTGTTTACGATAAATCGAGCGGCGAACCTGTTCCGTTTGCTACAGTAAATATTGACAGTTCAGACCTTGGTGCCACTACCGACGATAAGGGCTTTTTTAATATACCCAGCCTGGCACCCGGTACCTATAACATAAGAGCTACTTACCTGGGGTTCGAAAACCAGGTTATTTCTATTGAAATCAAAAAGGGACAAACGGACAACATTAAGTTTTACATGGTAGCCAAATCGGTTGACCTGAAGGATGTGGAGATAAGCGGGGAAAGGCAAAAACAATTAACTGAATCAAGAGTTTCGGTTACATCCATTACCCCAGTTGAAATGAAACGTATGCCAACTATTGGCGGAGAGGCAGATGTTGCACAATACCTACAGTTAATACCCGGAGTGGTTTCAACCGGCGATCAGGGGGGGCAGATTATTATCCGCGGGGCTACATCTGCGCAAACTTTGTTTTTGCTGGATGGCATACCTATTTACAACCCCTTCCATTCCATAGGCTTGTTCTCGGTTTTTGAAACAGACGTTATTAAAAATGTTGATGTTTATACCGGTGGTTTCCCTGCGCAATACGGTTCTCGCACAGGGGCGGTAGTGGATGTTTCTACCCGCGATGGCAATATGAAAGATTTTAGCGGCGATGTGGGTGTTACCCCATTTACCGCACATGCCTTACTTGAAATACCGATAATTAAGCTGAAGGAAGAAGGCGGAACAGATGCTTCTTTAATTTTAAGCACCAAAGATTCATACCTTGATAAAAGCTCCAAAATTTTCTACCCTTATGCTAATAACGGTAGCTTACCATATTCTTTCTATGACGTTTATGGCAAGTTTACTCTAAACACCGGAACTGGTAATAAATTCAGCATCACCGGTTTTAATTTTAAGGATATAGCCGATTTCAGCGGCGCACAATACAATTGGGATAATTACGGCGTTGGGGCAAACTTTCTGGCAGTGCCTAAAAACGCCAATCTGTATTTTAATACGCACATCAGCTATTCCAAATATGATATCTCGTTTAACGAGAACAATCAGCCCCGCAGCAGCGGCCTGGGTGCTATTGACATTGGCATGGACTTTACCAATTACATCAATAATGGCGAATTGCGGTATGGTTTGAATATAGAAAGCAACAGCACGGCATTTAATTTTGTGAACGATTTTCAACAGAGTTTTTCGTTTAACCAGAGTAGCACAGATTTGAGCGCTTATATGATGTTCCATAAGTACTACAAAAAATTTGTAATAGACATCGGTGCACGTTTTCAATACTACGGGGTAATTACCGGTGCATCACCTGAGCCAAGGTTGAATATGAAGTATAATGTAACCGACAGGCTGAGGTTTAAAATGGCCTCCGGCTTGTATTCGCAAACCTTGATGAGCACCAAAAATAACCAGGATGTAGTGGACTTGTTTACAGGCTTTTTGGATGCTCCGAATGAATCGGCCCAGGATGGCAACGGTGTGTTGCACGATGCGATACACAACATGCAACGTGGGGTGGATGCCATTTTTGGCATGGAGGTAGACCTGCCTAAAAATATCACCCTGAACGTAGAGCCTTATTACAAATATTTCTGGCACCTGTTTGACCTGAATATTTATAAAACCACCGCAGACCAATCGGACTTCCTGATTGAAAAAGGCGCTTCTTACGGACTTGATATTTTAATGAAATGGCAATACAAAGGGGTATTTCTATACGGCACTTACTCGCTGGCTTATAACCAGGTGAACGATTTTCAGCAGGTATATGCGCCTTATTACGACCGCCGCCATAATGTAAACCTGGTAGCGGCCTATGATTTTGGCAAAAAGCGCAGTTGGGAAGTAAGTGCCCGATGGAACTACGGCAGTGGCTTTCCGTTTACCCAAACACAAGCCTTTTACGAAAACAATCCCTTTGCCGCAGGTATAAGCACCAATTACACAGGCACCAATGGAGGACTGGGCATACTTTACGCTTCGCAGATAAATGGGGGCCGCCTGCCTTCATACAGCCGCCTTGACCTGGAAATAAAGAAGATTTTCAGCTTTAAAAAGAAACTAAAGCTTGAAGTAAACGCCAGCGTAGCCAACGTTTACGACCGGCAGAATATTTTCTACTTTAACCCGGTTACTTACAGCAGGGTAAACCAGTTACCGATACTGCCAAGTTTAGCGTTGGCGTTTTCGTTTTAAGAAGCTGGCTTAACAGTGCAAGTGGTATTTTAGCCTGTCGGAAACTGACTTAATGCATCTTAACTCCCGATAAATTAATAATGGGATAGCAACTGCAACTCATGTCGCTGATAGTTATATAAATTGAATCTGAGTTATTTTTCGGGAAATATACCTTCCAGCCTGCATCATCGGAATAATAAACAGGAAAGCTTGAAGTCTGGCCAAAGAAATAATAATTGACAAAAATTCCGGTACTATTAAGACTATCCGCAGTGGCCATACTCAATTTACAGTTTGCACTATCGCCAAAACAGGCGTTGGCCGCTAACAACTCTTTAAACCCTGCTTTGAATGACACATTCGTAACACTTACAGGCGAGATTAATATTGTATCTTCTGAAATAACCCCGTTGACAATGCCATTACCACCTATCCAATACGTGCCTGAAACAACATACTTACCCGCATGGCTTGATGTTAAATAGTCAGCTTGATTTTGCCCGTTAATGAAATTGACTGATACTGTTGGCAGGTTTTGGACGGTGCTTTCTTTCCTGCAGCCCGGATTAAAAAACAGAACCATCAAGAAAAACAGTGAGGTGCGGATTTTGCCCACTATAAATAGTTTTCTGCCAAAGAAACGTACATGGCTGTTTTATATTGTGCGCTTGAGCATGTTTCAGTCCCCAATCAACCCCATCAACAACCTCAATTCTTCCACCCTGTTATCCCGGTTCTGTTGCCCGTAAAGTTCAATGAGGTAATTGAGCAGTTCTTTAATGATGGTAAGTGTATCGGCAGGTATAAAATATTTCGGTTCCTGGGTAACATTCATTTTTTCCAGGTAATCTTTTATCTCATTGCGGCTGAAGATGGAGCCTTTGTTAATGGGGTTAACATAAAACATAACTTCCCTTTCGTTATTCTCCTCTTCATTAAACTCAAGTAACGTTCTTTTGCAGAAGGCAAGTATATAATGACGGGTAAGGGTTACACCATACACTGGCAGGTTCAGTTCGTTGGCTAATACCTGGTATAGGATGCCAACAGACACAGCGCTGCCCTTTTTTGAATCAACTACCTGATTGATACAAAAGTCCTGAAAATCGGAAGCGGATTGTGAACCTTTGAAGCCATGGTAGGAATAAAATACCTGGTTAAATATCTGTATTTGCTCCAGTGGTGTCTGGCTATAATTGAGTTCCAGCCAGATGTTTTGTTTTAGCTTTATAATCTTCCTTTCCAGTTCTTCAAACTTAATATCGGGGTAGTGGTACTTGGCTACCAGAAAGGCACCCGTTAAAAGGTCGGGGCTTTCCTGCTCCAGCCAAAGTTCCCACGCATCGCGTAAAGCGTCAAACTGTATCTCGTGTATAATTTCTTCCAGCCGCTCGTGGGTGGTTGAATTTAAATCGGCGCTCCACACTTCTTCAAGCGCAGGTATTGCTTCGGGTCCCAAACTCTTCAGCTTATCATGCACATGTCTGAAAACTTCCTGGTCGTCATCGTCCAGTAGTTGTATCAGTGCATGTAGTTCGCTGTGGTTGTTCATTGGGTTTCTATTTCTTCTTAGGCGCGGCTTTTTTCTTTGCAGCGGCTTTTTTAGCCGGCGCTTTTTTAGTTGGGGCCGCAGTATCTGCTGCCGCCGGTGCGCGTTTGCCTCCGCGTTTAAACTTCCGGGTCGGGCCTTCACCAATAATCATCTGCACATCTTCCTCGGTCAGATACATTGCGTCTTTGTCCTTAGGTATTTTGTAGTTGTCTTTCCCTTTCTTGATGTATGGGCCGTATTGTCCTCTTAACACCTGAACTTCGCCATTTTCAAAACTGGCTATCAGTTTGCTGTCGTTGGCAATCTTTTTCTCTTCAATTATCTTAACCGCGTCTTCGAAGGTAATGGTGTATGGGTCGTATTCTTTTTTAATAGAGGCAAACAGTTTATCTAACTGCACATAAGGGCCAAAACGGCCAATGCTTACTTTTACATCCTTTCCTTCTATCTGGCCTAAGGTTCTGGGCAGCTTAAATAAATCGAGGGCTTCGTCAAAGGTGATGGTTTCAATACTTTGGGTTGCACGTAACTTGGCAAACCGGGCTTTAATGCCTTTCTCTTCATCGGCCTTGCCTATCTGTGCCATCGGGCCGAAACGTCCCATACGCACTATCAGCGGTTCACCGCTTTTAGGGTCGGTGCCCAGCAATCTTTCACCACTTGCACGCTGACTTTCTTTAGTAGTAGTTTCAACCGTTTGGTGGAATGGCTTGTAAAAATCATCAATCATTTTGGTCCAAACCATTTTGCCTTCGGCTACTTCGTCAAACTGCAACTCTACATCGGCGGTAAAGTTATAATCAAGCACGTTCTTAAAGTTCTCAATCAAAAAGTCGGTTACCACAGCGCCGATATCGGTTGGGAATAATTTATTCTTTTCAGCCCCGGTAATTTCGGTTTTCTGCTCTTTGGTAACTTTGCCGGCCTTTAAAGTGTGAACCATATATTTACGTTCAACACCTTCGCGGGCTTCTTTAACTACGTAGTTTCTTTTTTGAATAGTGCTGATAGTAGGCGCGTATGTAGAAGGACGGCCAATACCCAGTTCTTCCAGCTTCTTCACCAAACTTGCTTCCGTATATCTGGCAGCTGCTTTGGTAAATCTTTCGGTGGCGGTTAATTCTTTTAATTCAAGCGCCTGGCCTTCTTTAACTGGTGGTATCAGCGCTTCTGCTTCCTCATCACCTTCTGCTTCTTCATCAACCGACTCGTTATACACCTTCAAAAATCCTTCAAACAAAATTACCTCGGCCTGGGCACGTAGTAATTCTTTGTTTTTATCGTTAACGATATCAATTATCGTTTTTTCAATTTCCGCATCTGCCATCTGGCTGGCAATCGTGCGCTTCCAAATCAATTCGTATAAACGAACCTCATCAAACTCAGCCTCAACTGTAGCCTTCTCTATATAAGAAGGACGGATGGCTTCGTGGGCCTCCTGTGCGCTTGCGTTTTTTGAAGCAAAGTTTCTTTTCTTATAAAACTTATCTCCGTATTTGCTCTTTACCTCATTTTCCAAAGCATTTAATGCCAGGTCGGAAAGGTTAGGCGAATCCGTTCTCATGTAAGTGATATGCCCGGCTTCGTACAATCTTTGGGCAACCACCATGGTTTTGGCAACCGAGAAACCCAGCTTGCGCGATGCTTCCTGTTGTAATGTGGAAGTAGTAAAAGGGGCCGCAGGAGTCCGCTTTCCAGGGTTCTTCTTTATTGCGCTTACATTAAACTGCGCGTTGGCTACTTCATTTAAAAACTGTTCAGCTTCTGCTTCTGTTTTAAAATTCTCAGGACGCTCTGCTTTGAACGATGCCTTTTTTCCATTTGCATCTGTAACAAAAAAGTAAGCCGCTATTTTAAAACTCCCTTTACTGCTGAATGCCCTTATCTCGCGTTCGCGTTCTACTATCAACCTTACGGCAACTGACTGCACACGGCCGGCAGAAAGTGATGGCTTTACTTTTTTCCAAAGCACCGGTGAAATCTCGTAACCTACCAGCCTGTCTAATACGCGGCGTGCCTGTTGGGCGTTTACCAGGTTCATATTAATAGTGCGGGGATGTGCTACTGCGTTCTTTACAGCCTTCTCGGTAATTTCGGTGTAAGTAATGCGTTTGGCAGTTTTGGGGTTTAATCCCAATACATCGCAAAGGTGCCATGAAATGGCTTCACCCTCGCGGTCCTCATCCGTTGCCAGATAGATGTCATCAGCGCTTTTAGCCAGCTTTTTTAGTTCCTTTATTACATCCTTTTTATCGTCGCTTACTTCGTAATTGGGGGTGTAATTATTGGCAATATCAATGTTAAGCCCGCTATCAGGGAGGTCGCGGATATGGCCGTAAGATGAGGTAACAATGTAGTCATCGCCCAAATACTTATTAATGGTTTTGGCCTTTGCAGGTGACTCCACAATGATCAGATTTTTGCCCATGCTCTTCTTTAATTAGTGCGCAAATAAAACTTTTAGAATCGAAAACAAAAAATCTTATG
>CAISWS010000500.1 GCA_903889265.1 uncultured Bacteroidota bacterium | reverse complement strand
GTCAAAAACAATATCGCCGGTTATGGTTGTGCTAAACGTATCGGCTAAAAGCAATATCTGCTGTTGTGCCGAAGCGCCACTAAAAAGAAATACCAGCAGCCACAGCATGGCTGATTTTCTGAAAGCAATTTTACTGTTTGTTAGTCTATTCATTATCGTTAATAAGCTTTCCGTCTAATTCACCTATAATTTTAAACTCTGTTCTTCTGTTTTGCTGATGGCAGGGGCAATCGCCGCTTTGGTCGTTGGGGCACTCAGGGTATTTACTACAATCATCCAGCGGTTTGGTTTTGCCGTAGCCTTTGGCAGTTATTCTTTCTTTAGGTATGCCCTTTTCGTTTATGAGATAGTTAACACAACTTTCTGCACGCCTTTGAGATAGATTCAGGTTATAAGCATCGTTACCGCGTGAATCCGTGTGAGAGCTAAGTTCAATAATAATGGTTGGGTTTTCAATGAGGATACTATACAAACTATCCAGGTTCTTTTTCGATTCGGCCCTCAGGTCGGCCTTGTCAAAATCGTAATAGATATTATTCAGTCGGTATGCCTTATCCTTTTCCATCCTCTTTAAATAGATATCAACGCTTTGGGTATCGCTTTTGGAAACGCCTTCAGTAGTTAAACTTTGCGAAGCCGCAAAATAACCGGGGTGCGATGCACTTACTTTATACAGCTTATCATGTTTTAAATTAAAGAGCAGGCTGCTGTTCTCGGCACTGGTAGTATCGGAACCGATAATTACATCCGACTCATCTTTATTATGGCTTTGCATCAGCAGGTTAACTGCCGAAGAGGATAACAATGTTTTAGTTGCATCGTCATACACGCGGGTTTTTACAGCCAGAAATATTTGCGAGAGGTAAGAGTAAGTAAAGATATCATCGCAGCAGGTTTTACCACGCACTGAAAATATACCCGGCCTGTTAGATACCAGGTAGCCTTCTTTACTTGATTTGCCGTAGCGGAAATAGTAATCGTTACAAGGCGAGTTAAACGGCGCCCCCAGGTTTTCGGGCTTGCCGGTAATTTTACCATAGCCGTCGCCTGGTGCTTTGAAAATGTCCATGCCCCCCATGCCTATCCAGCCATCGCTGCTAAAGTAAAGGGTATTGGTTTTTGAATCAAAAAACGGTGTCCTCTCATCGCGGTCCGAATTCACTTTGTCACCGGCATTTTTTGGGGCGCTGAATTCTCCTTTTTTGTTCATAATGCTGAACCAGATATCCAGGCCACCTTTGCCACCTGCGCGGTCTGAAACAAAATACAGCGTTTCGGTTCCGTTTTTGTTTTTTGACAGGTAAGGTTGGGTATTGGTGCAACCAGCCAGATTTATTTCAGGATTTAAGGGTTTGCCTTTATCCCAATCGGTGCCATCCAATTGTGCCATATAAATATCGCACTTGGTTTTAAGCAGGCCCTCGCAAATAGTATAAAAGAATTTGGTGCCGTCTTCGCTGAAAGAGCCATTTGAAATGTGCTTGCCTTCCTGACTAAATGTTTTTATTTGTTCGCCCGGGGCATAGCTATCATCTGTTACTTTACTGGCGTATAACTTCATCAGGTTATTTTCCTTTGCCGAATCACTCCTGTCAGATTTCATAGTTAATACAGTGTCTGAGTGGATAGAGGAATAGTATAACTGGTCATCGCGTAACGCAGGGGCTACATCGGCATAGTTGGAGTTTACTTCCTTACCAAGGTGGGTAAGTTTAACAGATGCATCGGGCTTTGCTTCTTTTAGTGCAAAGTTGCAGCCGTCCAGGTCGGTTTTTGCCCATTTTTTCATTTTAACGGCATCTTCTCCCTGGTAACTTTTGTTGAATTGTTTTAAAAGCGGAATGGCCTCGGTATACCTGCCCTGCATCTTCAAGGTTATAGCTTCATAGTAAAGGGCATTGGCATTTTTTACCGCATCGGCCTTATAAGCGCGCTTATAATATTCGGCTGCGTTTTCATAATCCTTGGAGAGATAATAGCACTGCGCAAGCGGATAATAAACGCTTAGTTCGGTTGAATCGTGCGCAAGTATTTTCAGGTACAAATCGGCTGCGGCAAAGATGCTACCTTCTTTAAAGGCGGCATCGGCCTCCTTTAAAGACAGCTTTTTATCGAATTTCTTTTCCTTTCCGCCTGCAAAGCAGTAGCAGAGAATAAGCATAGCTGAAGCAAGAAGAATGGATTTTTTGGCAAACATTGTTTTAGTCTTTATCACGTGGTCAATTATCCGGGTTAGTGATTTTATTACATCATTGGGCAAGGTACCAGAATAGGATAGTTAAGGCTTTTAGGCTTAATTATACCGGTGTAAATAATCGAAATCTCAAAAGCCCCCCTGCCGTTGGTAGCAGGTTTTAACTCGGAGTAATTGATATCATAAGCGGCCATTAAACGCACTTTGTAATATTCAACGCCCCCGGTAATAATTGCGGCATCGCCCAAGCGATCCCATATACCTATACTAAGCACGGTTTCCGTTTTGGGGCCCGGCATGTGATATTCAAAAGCCGAGCCCAGGTTAATTTCCTGTGCTTTATCCTGATACATGAAAATGAAGTTGGGGCATACGTAGAAGTTTTTGGTTGCCTTAATTCTTAAACCATCATGCACCACAAACCGGTCTGATAACCTGACAGTATGCCCCAGGAAAGATTCGTTAGGCTCGGCCAGGTGGAAGACTGAGAACCCAATCATGTTACTTACCATAGGAGTGAAGGTAGACTGTTCCAGTATACCCATGTTCATATCAAAGTAATTGAGCGTGGATTTAGAGAAGTTTTCCCCGTTCGAAATACTGGTGTTAAAGTCAGTGCCCGAAAACTGGTCGGGGAAGGCGAGTTGTTGCCATTTAAGGCTGTTTTGGGTGTAGGCAAACTGGGCCCCAATACCAATAAAGTGTTTGTGCCCTTTATCTAGCCCTTTATGAAAGGCAGCCGAAAGCATGGCACTGGTAGAGGTAAGTTTTCCATCGCCGGATTCATCGGTTTGAATTAAGCCACCCACGCCGAAAATGTCGTTTTTCAGCTTATCCTGCAGTAGCTTGATATCAAACGATGCTGCAAAGGTGTTGAAAGGGGTAGAGATACTCATCCATTGGTTGCGGTAGATAGCCGCTGCCCTGAAGGTGCCATCGTAACCGGCCCCGGTTAGTGCGGGGTTTAAGGTTAGCGGGCTTGAGTAGAACATGCTAAAGTGAATATCCTGGGCGGTTAAGCTCTGCGATAGCACAAATAAGCATGTAAAAACGAGTGGGGTAAATATTTTCAAACGTATATATTTTGTTTAGTGCTTTAAAAATATAAAAAAGTTAGACGCACCAAAGCGAAAACGTTTTATTTATTTCGGTGAGGTCAAATTTGTAAAGCGAATGCCATTGCGGCAAAACAGACCATCAATCATGCCTTTTTAAGTTTGGCCATATAAAAACCATCGAAGCCGGATTGGGAGGGAGATACGCGGTTTTCAGCTATTAATTCAAACCTGCCTTCATATTTTTTAAGGAATGCCTTTATCTGTTTTTCGTTTTCGGATGGAAGAATGCTGCAGGTGGAGTATACGAGCAGGCCACCGGGTTTAAGCATGGGGGCGTATTCGTCCAGTATTTGTGCCTGGGTTACCAGTAATTCGCTGATGAATTTGGGGGTTAAGCTCCATTTGGCATCGGGTTTACGGCGTAAAACACCGAGGCCGGAGCAAGGCACATCGACTAAAATACGGTCGGCGAAGGAGTTTAGGCGGGCCTGAAAGTTGCGGGTAAGTTTTTCGGCCTGCATGGTTTTTACTATAGTAACGTATGCGCGCTTGGCCCTTAATTCCAGTTCTTCCAACTTATTTGGGCTTACGTCTACCGCCAGTATTTCTCCTTCGTTTTGCATCAGGGCAGCCAGGTGAAGGGTTTTTCCACCGGCACCGGAGCATCCGTCAATTACGTTCATGCCCGGCTCTACCTCTAAAAACGGGGCTACTAATTGCGATGATATATCCTGTATTTCGAACAGGCCTTTGCGATAGGGTTCGTAGTTTCTGAAATTTTTACGGGCATCAATTATCAGCGCATCGGGTGCCAGTGCTGTTTCGGAAAAGGGGATGTTTTCGGCGGTAAATAACTTTTTAATGGCTTCTACATCGGTTTTAAGGGTGTTTACCCGGATGCTGAATTTAGCCGGTGTGTTTAGTGCCGTAATTTCGGGTTCCCATGTTGCGCCCAGTTCTTTTTCGCCCAAGTCGTCCAGCCAATCGGGTACCGATTCTCTTATCTTTCTTATTTGTTTGGCTTCCTGGTTGCGGGCTTGTATTTCTTTGGGTTTTAGTTCGGTAAATTCGGGCCACTCGGGTAATGCATTGCCTTCCAAAATCAGCTTAGCGCCTAACGAGCGCCATAAGGATGATTCGCCCCAAACTTCTTCGTTGGCCACGTACTCATACAGCCTTTTATACCTTACTATGCCGTAGATATTCTCCGCAATAAAGTTTCTATCGCGCTTGCCCCAGCTGGGGTTTGATTGCAACAGCTTTGAAACCGTGGTATCGGCTTGCTGGTGTTCCAATAAAATTTGCTTTAAACCATTAACTACGGCAGTGGCTAATACGCGGTGGATTTTCATGTTGCAATAATAGTGTAACAGAAGTTAGAAGTGAGATTGCTTTTTAACAGCGGTTCACGCAGAGGGTGCAAAGCAATACAGCGCAAAGAACCGCAGGGAATTTTTTAATAAGTATGTCAATGCGAGTCGATAGCTGTTGCATATGCGTTAAGCTAATTACATCAGACAGTGGCTGTAATACCTGTTACTGTAATGTTTCTGGCGCATTTTATAATTTGCCGGATATACTTAAAGTGCCAAGGCGGCTCCTAACGGAGCGCGGTTATATTTGGTGGATTTACTATAAACAGCCGGCTCCGCTGGAGCGTTATGGAGGATTTCCGTTGCTGAGGAATCGGCTGTTTTTATTGAAACTTTTTGTAGATGACAACAGCGGTTCACGCAGAGGGCGCAAAGGTTGAGGCAAAGAACCGCAAAGATTTTATTTGTAATTCTTTGCGGTTCTTTGCGCTGTATTACTTCGCGTTCTTTGCGTGAACGGCTGTTGTTAAGAGTTATTCCTTCACCAACTTAGCTGTAGCAACAGTAGCCCCACTTCGTTTAATAGCCACATTATACAACCCCGATGCAAATTTCGAAACATCCAACTTCTGAAACCCGCTATATGCAGGCAAAGATTGAGTGCAAACAACACGTCCAATGGCATCAGTTATTTCCATACTTACGCTGGTACCCGTGCTCCAATCAGTAAAGCCATAATCAACAACGGCGTAATCCGTAGCAGGATTGGGATAAACTTTCAATATTTTCTCCCTATTAATTTTTGCAATAGCTACGCTTGTTGTGTCTGTTTTGGTTAGCGTGTCGCAGGAGCTGCCATGTAGGGCCCCCAAACGGTAATTGCCGGGGTAGCTTGGCAGGCCAAAGGTATTGTTGTAGCATATAGGAAATGCATAGTTTACAAAACTACAGCTATCGCCTTTTTTATCGGGTTGGTTAATTACATGCAATTGATGTTCACTATTGCTAGCGCTGATAACGATTTTTCCATCTGGGGCTAGTTGCATCAAAAAATAATAGCCCGTAAGCTCGCTATTATCGGGTGGTGTAACAATATGTCCAATAGTATCAACATTCGTGCTAATACTATCAGCCGTTAAATCAAATTGAAAAATACAATAGGATTGTGCTACATATAAAAATCTTGAGTTAGGCGAAATTGATAGACCGAATTGAAACGATTGATTACCAGTAATATGGTAATCTAGGTGCTTCGGGTTACTCAGTAACCCCGTACATCTATCAAAATCATAAACATTAATTCCGCCGTAATTGGCTACCCAAGCAAACTTGCTTCCATCTGGAGAGAACGCGGCCTGTCCTTCATCGCCGCTTAAATAATTACTTCCCAAACACTGCAAAGGATATTCAATAATAGTATCTGGTTGTACTAAAAGTGTGTATAGACAATTGGAACTGCTTTTGCTGGCTAATACCCACCAATCTCTTCCGTTACCATGTTGGCAAGCTGTTACATAAGTGCCAAGAGTATCCTGTACTAAAACCTTGTTCTTAAATACCACAGTACCTAATCCGTTATCTCCCCGCATATCAATACGAGTTTGTTCAATGCGCCAAGTATAAAGAAAAGGGCTGGCCAAGTAAGTATACTCTTCATAGTAATGAATTAGATTCCAAACACCGGTGGTGTCAGTTGGTAATCCAACCATATCCTCAACGGCATTATATGCTAGTCCCCCGTAATACTGATCCCACGCAGCACCATAGTTCAAACTATCACCGTTCTGCATAATCCGGTCGTTGCGGTTATATATCCTGTCCCCGTTGGTATAAAAAAGCAAATTACCTGAACTATCTGAAATTGTGGTCTGGCTATTTTGCATTGTAGCGTTCCTATGAGAATTTATGGTGTCAGCACTTGAGTCCGTAAAAACAATGTCCGTATTGCCCGTTAAACCAGGTGTACCAACAAATCCCAATATCCAGCGGTAGTCGTATTTCTGCCCGAAAGACAATTGGCAAATACATACAAAAAATATCCATAAAAATTTCCTCATCGCATTATAAATTTAAATAAATGCACGGAGGAAACAAATGATAGAATTATTCAGGCGGCAAGAAATGGGCCTATTTGCTCAAAATTACTTTACCCGTATAAGTTTTCCCGGCATCGGTAATCCTAACCACATAAAAACCGCTGCTTAAATTGTTGCTGTTTACTTCAATTGTGCCGCTGGTTAATTGGGTTTCCGGGTAAAGTTGCTGGCCTAATAAATTAAATACTTCGGTTTTGGGGTTTATAAAGGTGGTGTTATCAAAGGTGCAAATGAAATAGTCTTTGGCGGGGTTGGGGTAAATGTATAGCTGGCCTTTGGGTTGGGGTATGTCGTTAGTGCTTAATACCGTGCCTGGGTCCCATAAGCTATCGGAATACATCATTATGCCGCCGGTGGCGGTGCCCATCAGGTATTCGTTGAGGCCATCGCTGTTAATATCAGCTATGGAGATGGTGGCGTTTTCGCCTACGCTGCGGCCCAGGTAGTTGGAGTCTATCAAAGCAAAAGTATCATTAGCGTTGCGGAGCTGGCTGGGGTTAATGTTATACTCATAAACCGTTCCGCTTTGCGAGCCTACCAGCAGTTTAAGGGTGCCGGTGTTATCTTTAAAAATATAAGGGGCGCTATAACCATAGGCCTGTCCGTAAGGGGTAACATTTACATGGCCAAAATTGGTGATTACTGAGTCCACACTAAATTGTGGGTTCGTTTTGGTTCCAAAGTTCCAGTAATACGAAAGGGTGCCATCTGAACAGCCAATTACGAGGTCCGGCAATGAATCGCCGTTTACATCGTAAATAAACGGGGCGGCGAATAGGTTTACCGTGATATGAAAATAGGAGGCAGAAGTCATAGAAGGGTAGGAGGAGACGCCACCGGTTCCTTCATTCTGGAAATAATATAAATTGCCGTATAAATCGCCCAGCAGCATATCGGGCTTGCCATCGCCGTTCAGGTCGCCGAATGCCTGGCTAAGGCCCAGCAACCCGTAGCGGCTGAAACTATCCAGGTCGGTGGTTACCTCTGTGTATTTGGGTTGGGTAGCTGTTCCGGTATTTTGATAATAGGCCAGTGTAGCCATGTATTGGGGGTTGAGGAACGAATCAAAATAACCATAAGTGCCCACTACTATATCCATCAGCCCATCGCCATTAAAATCATAAAATACGGGTTTTGAATTAGTGCCAAAATCAAGCATATGATGCACCAGGAATGAGTCGTTCTGATATTCGTACCAGCAGGTGGTATCGCCGGTGTTTTTATATAGCTGCACGTTTTTAACGTTGCGCGATGGATAGGTAGCGCCATCATAAGCCGGGTAACCATTCGGGGCCATTAAAATATCCTGCAAGGTGTTGCTGGTTATATTTATTCAGTAAGCCGCGGGGTAGGATGCCATCAGCATAGAATGC
>CAISWS010000499.1 GCA_903889265.1 uncultured Bacteroidota bacterium | reverse complement strand
TATCCGAATAAGCCTGCAAGCTATATGTATGCTTTTAAGATGTAAAACAGTTTTTAGGTTACCATCTACAGTTTTCAGTTTAAATGCAAATACAAATGTTGCCTATACTTGCGGTACTGGTATTTAACCGAAAACTGTAAACTAAAAACTGCAAACTGTCTCAAGGTTTTTATACCTTGAGACAGTTTTAATTTATGGCAGATAGCTACGCACTACAAAAAATAAAAAGCCTGGACCCTGAAAAGGACCATTGGGAAATAGCCCGCCTGAGTGCGTTCTATGAATTTCCGTGGGATAATAACCGGGCTTTGGAGCTAGCGCTTTTCCGCACTTTTGCGGTTCCCAATATTTCAAATATCCTGGATAGAACCAAAGAATTTGAAAAACGTACTCAAAAGAGATATGACGATACCGATTTGATATTAAGCGAAATTCTGGAGAATGGTCCTGAAAGCGAACGTGCCAAAGCAGCCATTGCGAAAATGAACTTTATCCATAGTCATTTTAAAATTGGCGCCGATGATTACCTATACGTTTTAAGCACCTTTGTTTTTGAGCCCGAGCGGTGGATAAACAAATACGGATACCGCAAGCTTACTGAAAATGAATTACGCGCCAGCTTTAAAATATGGCAGGAACTTGGCGCGCTGATGGGTATTAAAAACATTCCCGCCACTAAAGGTGAACTTGAGCGGTTTAACATTGAATACGAACAGAAAAATTATATCCCAAGCGCATCTAACCACGCTGTAGCTTTATCTACCGAAAATCTTTTTCTAAGCTGGTTCTTACCAAAACCTTTGTACGGTTTAGGAAGGCCATTTCTGCATGCCGTTATGGATGAGCCCTTACTTACTGCTGTTGGATTTAGAAGGCCAAACTGGCTTATTCAAAAAACAGTGAATACCTCCATGACATTGCGCAGAATAGTTATTGGTTGGTTACCCAAAAGAACAAAACCAGTATTGAGAACAACAATTCCGCGAAAAGAAACTTATCCTAAGGGATACGAAGTTAAAGATTTAGGCAGCCACAAATACCGGTAAAGACTGGTTTCAATAACCTTATTTCTTTGCACCCTTCGCGTCATTGCGTTAAAAACGTATTCCTTCTATCTTCACCCCAATTTGAAAACCAACGTTGCATTTTTTACTACGGGCATTAGGCACATGTTGCTAAGCACTTTCAGCTTTGCCATTATGAATGTGCTGGTTAAAAAACTAGGCGATATACCCAGCATGGAGCTGGTTTTTTTCCGTTGCGCTGTATCTATGCTGATGTGCTTTCAGGTGCTTTACAGCGAGGGTGCTGATTGGAAAGGAAGTAACCGTGCGCGGTTAATTGCCCGTGGCACTTTCGGTACAATTTCTGTTTATTTCTTTTTTGTAACCCTGCATAACATGCCTTTGGGTACGGCCGTTACCATTCAATATTTATCGCCCATTTTCACTACGGTTATTGCCATATTTTTATTGAAAGAGAAAGTTAAACCCTGGCAATGGTTGTTTTTCGTTATTTCCTTTTCAGGTGTGCTGGTCATTAAAGGTTTCGATACAAGGGTGTCAATACCCATGCTGGTTATAGGCATACTCTCTGCCCTGGGCTCGGGCTTTGCTTATAATATGGTACGTAGTCTGAAAGAGAAGGAACATACTATGGTGGTAGTGCTGCATTTTCAACTTATAGGCACCCTCACCGGTTTTCTGTTTATGTTGTTTGACTGGAAAACACCCCGGGGTTGGGAATGGTTATACCTCATTATGACTGGTGTATTAACCCAGATAGGCCAGGTAAACCTTACTAAAGCTTTGCAGCTTGAACGTATAGCTAATGTTTCAATCTTCAACTATCTCGGCATTATTTATGCGCTCGCCTTTGGATTTATTTTATTTGGCGAGCAGTATGACTGGCTGGCCCTTACGGGCATTGTATTGGTGATAGGTGGAGTTTTATTAAATTATTTCTACAACCAAAGTCAACACACCGTGATTTTGGAAGAAACACTAACAGGAACGGAAGAATGAACATAGTGAATCAATATCCTGATGCATTTGTTGAGCGCATGAAAGCCCTGCTGCCCGAGGACTACGATGCATTTATAAAAACCCTGGATGGCCCCTCTCCTACCTCGGTGCGGATGAATACTGCTAAACCCACAAGTAAATTTGCCGAAGCAGAAAACATAAGCTGGTGCGACACCGGCAAATATTTAGTTGAGCGCCCTTCATTTACTTTCGATCCGCTATTTCACGCCGGGGCCTATTATGTGCAGGAAGCCAGTTCTATGTTTCTGGAGGAGGTTTGGAAACAACTTAACCTTGGCAATCAACCATTAAAAGTGCTTGATCTGTGTGCAGCGCCTGGCGGCAAATCAACCCATCTGCTTTCACTGATTAGGGATGATAGCTTACTGGTGACCAACGAACTTATCCCTAATCGTAATAAAATACTGCAGCAAAACATTATCAAATGGGGTTACGCCAATTGCATTGTTACCCAAAACAAACCCGAAGACTTCGCTGGATTAGGAAACTACTTCGATGTGATATTAATTGATGCCCCGTGCAGTGGCGAAGGCCTTTTCAGGAAAGATAAAGATGCCATCAGCGAATGGAGCGAAAAGAATGTAGGCATGTGCTCCGTCCGGCAAAAGGATATTTTAAAAAATGCCGCCGCCTGTCTTAAACCGGGTGGTTACCTAATTTATAGTACCTGTACCTATGAGCCTTTGGAGAACGATGAAAACATTACCTGGATGGGACAATTGGGATTGAACGCTCATACTACTCACCTGGCCAAATATCCAGGGATAATTAAAACCAATTACGGCTGCCAGTTCTACCCTCATCGTATAAAAGGCGAGGGGTTTTACATTGCTGCCCTTCAGAAGGAGGGTTCCAGGCATTCGTACATAAGCCCAATGCTAAGTAATAAAAAACTTGCGCCTTTAAGTCCCCCATTACAAGGCTATTTACAGCAACCGGAAGCTTTCACGGAGCTAAAAAAGAATGACCTGATATTTGCATTGCCTGTTTGGATGCAGAGTGATTTTGCCATCCTTGAAAAACGGCTTTATATCCGGAATGCGGGAGTTTTAGCCGGAAGCATAAAGGGTAAGGATTTTCTACCTGCCCATGACCTTGCTTTAAGTAACCAAATCCGTAAAGAAATTCAATCCGTGGAGTTAACCGAAGAAGAAGCCGTTACATACCTGCGCTGCGAAACACCCAAAATAAACTCAGAACTCCGTGGCTGGTGCCTTGCTACTTACCAGGGTCTTAACTTAGGCTGGATGAAATTGATGCCGGGAAGGCTGAATAATTACTTTCCGAAGGATTGGAGAATTTTGAAAAGAGGCTAGATTAAGGAGAAACCACACTAATCCAATAAAAATTTACTTTTACGCCCATGAAGAATCTGATAGTATTATTGCTTTTTATGGTGGTGGTTATATTGGGATTTGACTCGTGCAGCCAGTGCAACAAAACGAAGGAAATTCCGGTTGCAGTTCAGGATACCACCGCCAATGGCAAAATTGCAGCTGTAAATGAGGAGATAAAAAAAGACTCATTAAATCCTTTCCTCTATTTTAAACGGGCACATATTTACGACCATAGCGATGATCTTAAACATGCTACTGATGATATGTTTAAAGCGCTTTCCCTCGATTCACTTCGTCCCGAATTCTTCCTGTACGCCGCCGAACTTTTCAAAAAAAGCGGCGAGCCCAAGCGCGGAATCGCATTGATGGATAAAGCTATAGTAATTGATTCATTGAATACCGACCTCTATGTAAAAGCAGCTGAACTTGCTTATATAGATACCACCATTAAAGGCAATTATCTGCTTGCGCTCTCTTACCTAAACGCTGCAATTTTAAAAAACCCGCAAAACGCCGATATCTATTTTTATAAAGGCAATGTCTTTAAAGAAATGCGGGACACCAACCGCGCTATCTCCTCGTTTCAAACAGCAACTGAGTTAAACCCCAAATTTTATAATGCCTATGTGCAACTTGGTTTGCTGCTGGCACAAAAAAAGGATAAGAACGCCAGTAAGTATTTGGACAACGCTATCCGGGTGAGCGACAAGCCGGAGGATGCTCTTTATGCCAAAGCGAATATTCTGAAAGAAACCGCGCTGGGCCTCGAATCAGCCAAAAAAGATGCCCAGGCTATTGAAAAGTTTAACGAGGCTATTGAAACTTACAAGAAAGTAATAGAGGTGAATTATACCAACGTTGAATCATACATGGGCATAGGTTTCAGCTATTACGAAATGGACTCAGTAGAACAGGCATATAAATACTACGGCCTGGCGGCTAAACTTGAACCTACCTATGCCGGTGCCTATTTCAGCAAAGGCCTTTGCGCCGAAGACCTGGGCCGTAAAAAAGAAGCCATGGACCTTTATCAAACCTGCCTGAGCCTTGACCCTAAATTTACCCGGGCGCAGGAGCATTTAAAGAAATTACAGCCTAATCCGTAATTATTAAAATCCTCTTAACACCAGGCAACGGTCCCCTAAAACAAAAACAGGCCTATCTGCTTTTACACAAATAGGCCTGATATAAATAATTGAATTCAGAAATTACAAATGGCAGGTAGTTTGCTGAGTGGTTCCCTGAATATAAACCTCATTTGCTATGCAAAAAGTCTGGGCTTGTGACTGCGTTGCATTAGGAATTTCATAAACTGTAGTTCCCCCGCCCGCTGCGGTTGAAGCTACACAAGTACATGAGTAAGTCTTTTTACACGATGAAAAAGATATGGCACCAATAATTAATAAAAAGGCAATTTTTTTCATAGATTTTTTTTTGAGTTTTATAATGCAATCAAATATATAAACTCTTCTCTCATTTCTGTCCTTAGCCCCGAACAATTTTTAAACATTTCCAACCCATAATAGATCGGATGTTCAATATTAGTTCATAATACATTCAGTTTTAGCCCCGTTTCAAGCTATACACAAAAAAGACACATCGGCATTGCTAAAACGAGTTAATATGGATTTAATCAAAATCAACATTTGCTCCTAATCGCCCTATTTATATCTTCGCAGCCACAATTTAGCATTATGATAAACATTACATTACCCGATGGCTCGGTGAGGCAGTATGAACCAGGCGTTACAGCCTATGATGTGGCCATGAGTATTAGCCCAGGTTTGGCAAAGAACGTTTTAAGTGCAGAAGTAGATGGACAGGTTTGGGACCTTACCAGGCCGATAACTAAAGATAGTCACATAAAACTGCTGAAATGGGAAGATGAATGGGGCAAAAAAACTTTTTGGCACAGCAGTGCGCATTTAATGGCTGAAGCCCTTGAAGCGATGTATCCCGGAGTAAAGTTGGGTATTGGCCCCCCTATTGAAGAAGGCTTTTACTACGATATTGACCTCGGCGACCGTAAACTTACTGAAGAAGAACTGACGGCGCTGGAAGCCAAAATGAAGGAACTTGCTGCTAAAGACAGCAAATATATCCGCAAGGATGTATCGAAAGCTGACGCCATAAAATACTTTACCGAAAAGGCGGACCCTTATAAGCTGGAGTTATTAGAGGGCTTACAGGATGGCGAAATAACCTTCTACCAGCAAGGTAATTTCGTTGACCTTTGTCGCGGGCCGCATATTCCATCAACCGGAAATATAAAAGCAGTAAAACTTTTAAGTATTGCGGGAGCGTATTGGAGAGGCGATGAAAAAAACAAGCAGCTAACCCGTATTTACGGAGTTACTTTCCCTAAGCAACAGCAGTTGGATGAGTATGTAAATTTGCTGGAAGAAAGGAAAAAACGCGACCACCGTACCTTGGGCCGCGATTTAGAGATATTTACATTTGACGATGAAGTTGGTCCTGGTCTTCCGTTATGGTTACCTAAAGGTGCAGCCATCATTGAAAAACTGGAAGCCTTAGCCAAAAAGAACGAGAACGAGCAAGGTTATGTGCGGGTAAAAACGCCTCACATTGCTAAAGAGGCCCTTTACATCCGTAGTGGTCACCTGCCTTATTATGCCGAGTCCATGTTCCCTCCTATGGAACTGGATGGAGGTAAATATTACCTGAAGGCTATGAATTGCCCGCACCACCATAAAATATTTGGTGCGCTGCCTAAATCATATCGTGATATGCCCTTGCGCTTGGCTGAGTACGGCACTTGTTACCGCTATGAACAGAGTGGTGAGCTATTCGGCTTAATGCGCGTGCGTTCCCTTCAAATGAATGACGCACACATCTACTGCACTAAAGAGCAGTTTGAAGAGGAGTTTATGAAGGTAAACGACCTTTACGTAAAATACTTTAAGATATTCGGCATTGAGAAATACTCCATGCGCTTTTCCACTCACGAGCCATCTAAACTTGGGGCCAAATACATCAATAATCCTACTCTGTGGAAAGAAACAGAGAATATGGTTCGCAATGTTCTTGTAAAATCAGGTTTACCGTTTGTGGAAGTAGCGGATGAAGCTGCTTTCTATGGGCCTAAAATTGATATACAGGTATGGAGCGCTATAGGTAAAGAATTTACCCTTGCAACCAACCAGGTAGATTTTGCTCAGGCCGAAAGATTTGACCTTTCATTCACCAACGAAAAGAATGAAAAAGAGCGTCCCTTGATCATTCACCGGGCACCGCTCTCTACCCACGAGCGTTTTATCGGGTTCTTGCTGGAGCACTATGCCGGTAAATTCCCTGTTTGGTTAGCGCCGGAACAAATTGCCATCCTGCCAATTTCAGATAAGTTTGTAGATTATGGGAAAGAAGTGCGCGACCAGCTAAAGAAATACGGCCTTGCAGTAACGCTGGATGAACGTCCTGAAAAAATAGGTAAAAAGATACGTGATACCGAAATCAGGAAGGTGCCATATATGCTGGTTATCGGCGAAAAGGAAATGAACGACCGCTCGGTAGCGGTTCGCCGCCAGGGCCAGGGCGACCAGGGTGTAAAAACGCTGGGCGATTTTATTGCACAGGTTGTGCAGGAAGTAGAAGAATATAAATAGTGAGTTCTGTTATCTCTTATCAAAGGCCATTAAGGAAGTATCCTTTATGGCCTTTGCTTTTTCTATTAGTTGAGGTTAATAAACTTTGAACCTTTACTGCCTGCGAAGCGTTATAAGTGATATTGTTGCAATATCCACATCCTTTTGGCCATCAAAATTTCATTTGGTAAACTCATAAAGGTTTTGTTATTTTTGTAGCACAAAATCATTCACTCACAAAAAGAAAAGTAATTTGGCAACCAGTCCACGTCCCTTCAATCCCCGTTACGGCGGCAGAGCCCCGTTCAAAAGAGAACCCGAACACAGTATTAACGAAAGAGTAAAACACCAGGATATCCGTTTGGTAGGAGAAAACATCGTACCAGGTGTTTATACCACCCAGCAGGCGCTTAATATGGCTATTGAGCAAGGATTAGACCTTGTGGAGATATCGCCTAACGCCGTTCCTCCTGTTTGCCGTATCATCGACTATAATAAATTCCTATACGAGAAAAAACGTAAGGAGAAAGAAATAAAAGCGCACGCTAAAAAGGTGGAAGTAAAGGAAATACGCTTTACCCCTAATACTGATGAGCATGACGTTGAGTTTAAAGCAAAACATGCCGAAAGCTTTTTAAAAGAAGGAAATAAGGTGCGCACCTTTGTAATGTTTAAAGGCCGTGCCATCGTTTTTAAAGAAAGAGGAGAGCTTTTACTGCTTCAATTTGCCGACAGACTTAAAGAATCTGCCATTGTTGAACAGTTACCTACATTGGAGGGGAAAAGAATGTTTATGACTCTGGCCCCAAAAAGCAAAAACAAAAAACCAGCATAATTGCCGTTAACAGCGGCTAATAATTTGAGAAAGAGCGCCTTATGGCGCTTTTTTTATTTGTACCCGGAAAGCCGAAAGAGAGCGGAGGCGATGTTTTTATGCTTTAATCCGCAGGATTTACCCACAATTTTCCAAAATCTGACTTTCATCAAACTTAGGGTTTGGATTTGTAGAAAGTATCTCTATATTTGCCGTCCGAAAAATTAAACAAATTTATGCCTAAACAAAAGACAAATTCCGGAGCCAAGAAGAGATTCAAAGTTACCGGATCAGGTAAAATAAAGCGCGCTAAAGCATTTAAGCGCCACCTGCTGGGCCGCAAGAGCAAAAAAAGAAAAGAAGCTTTGAGCAAATCTACCATCGTATTTAAGGGAGATGAGCACAGAGTTAAAATGATGCTTGGAATGGCTTAAATTATTTATTACCCAGAAATCTGTCAACACTAAAAAAACTAAGAAATGCCACGTTCAGTCAATGCAGTAGCTTCCAGAGCCAGAAGGAAGAAGATACTTAAAAAAGCAAAAGGATACTTCCTTAGCAGAAGTAATGTTTATACCGTAGCCAAAAATGCCGTTGAAAAAGCAGGTATCTACAGCTATGTAGGCCGTAAATTAAAGAAAAGGGATTACCGCGGAATATGGATTACCCGTATTAATGCAGCGGTTCGTGAGGAAGGCCTTACTTACTCTAAGTTCATCAACAAATTAGCTTCAGCTAATATCGACCTGAACAGAAAAGTACTTGCCGACTTAGCACTGAACGACCCTGCCGCTTTTAAAGCAGTAGTTGCTAAAGTAAAATAGTCAACCATCGTAAACATATCAAAAAGGTCGCCTGAAAAGGCGGCCTTTTTTGTTTATTGATGGTTTTAGGGTTCAGGGCATTCTTAGCACAGGTTATATACAAAATGTTTGTTTTAATTATAACAATTACATTCTTAAAATCCTTTTATTTGCAGGGCTTTTCGCACAAACACATTACACCCAACAAGCCATCTAAATAACCATTGCTACCCATGAAAAAACTTTCACTATTACTCTTCATTTTAATCTCGGTTACCTCTTACTCTGATGCCCAGGGCCTGATTCAGGGTGTAACTCTTAACGAACAGCGGATTGGCAGTTCGGGCAACTTAGTAAATATTGTGGATGGCGGAAGTACAATGCTGGACGTAAACCAAACGCTTAACACAGTTGTGTTTATACACCGTAACGATGGCACCCTATTCCCTAATTCAAATACCGGCAACTACCGTTTCGATATCTCAAAAGATATGGGCGCTACCTGGAATTTAAATAACGGGCCAATTAATAATTCACCTCTTTTAACTACAGGTTATTATAATGCGCGTTTTCCGCAATGTGCTATTTATAATCCCTCCGGCAACACTATAGTTGACAGTGCCTATTTAATTTATTCAGGCGCATGGCATAACGACCCAGGCACTAATACCGGCCAATGGATGGGCCAGATGACAGGCCGGGGTAAGCTTTCGGGCGATACGACAACATTTAACCTGCATATTGATACCGTTAATAATGGCAATGTTTTAACGCCCCAATCTTTTTGCCAGGGTGCACCCGGGGTATTCTGGAATATAACCAACGACTATAATGGAAGCTTTGTTGCTAACAGCGCTGAAATAACCAATGGCTGGGTTGTTATGAAGGGAGTTTGGAACAATACCAGCAAAGATGTTGTTTGGACCAGCCAAAATTTATTGGCGTCTTTTCAAACTTCGGGTAGTTTTGGTTATACCCTTTCTGAGGCTTTTGCCCCAAGTATTGCTTTTGATCCCACTGGCACCAAGGGTTGGATTGCATGTTTGGGAAATACAAATAGCGGAGATAGTGTTTTATATCCGATGTTCTGGAATACCATTAACGGTGGCACAACATGGAATGGCCCGTTTACAATTAACCTGGACAGCTTGACTGGGGTGCAGGACAGCCTGGCAACCATAGGATATAGTAATGAAGTTATTCCGTCAGTATCTACCGCTGTAGGCGAGGCTAAACTGGTGGTAGATTACTTAGGTAACCCGCACTTGTTAACCCCTGTTACCAATTCGGCAGGTGGGTACGACTTCTATTACTCTCTTTTTAGTATTTACGATATTACCTTTAATAGTAGTTCATGCACTCCTAACTGGAACGGGTGGAGTGCGGGTTTTGTATCGCGCTGTCAGACTATAACGGGTACTTATACCAGTGATGCACAAACCGAAGAAAACCGGCCGCTGGTTTCGCGCAGTGCCGATGCTACCAAGCTTTTCTTTTATTGGTTAGATACCGACAACTCGGTAGATGGATCCGGGGCAAATTCGCATCCGAATCTATTTACCCGGGCTTATGATTTGAAGGGGCATACCTCCACACCGGTAATAAACTTAACAGCCGGCGACCCGCTGTTTGGAGGACAAACGGCAATGCAAGATGCAGGGGAATTTGAAATTGGTGCTAATTTCCCTACGGTATCTTTAACTGCACTGCAAAGTGGAAATAATTATACTGTACCATTGGTATTAACGCAAATTGATTATGTTGATTACCCGAATGGCGGAGGCATGGGGTCAAGTTCCGAACCGGCCGCTTACTACTATATTAATAACATAACTTATACACCAACGGATTTCATCAACAGCCTTTCTGCATCTATCAACAGGGTTGGTGCCGATACCATATACCTGGTACAAGGCTCTACTTATACCGACCCTGGTGCCACTATAGTTTATGGCGATACCTCCTGTTATCATACGGGTAATTTGCATGTGGTGGTTATCACATCTGGGGTAAATTTTAATACCCCCGGCTTTTATACTGTTTACTATTATGCCGAAGACGCAAGCGGCAATATATATGCAACTACCACCAGAAATGTTGAGATTTATACAGTTGGCAGCCAACCCGATGCGTACACGGGCAGCGCAACCAATATTACCGGCACCACCGCCACTTTAAACGGTATTATTGATGGTTACGGCTCGGCAACCAGCGGCATTTTCCAATATGGGCTTACTGCTTCTTATGGACTTAATATAGGTGCGATACCAGGTAGCGTAACCGGCAACGGTATTCCTGTAAGTGCTGCTATTACAGGCCTTACCCCAAATACCCTTTACCATTACCGTCTGTATGCTCAAAGCAGCAATGGAGTATCTTATGGAGCAGACAGTACTTTTATAACCGGCTTTTCGATTAATAATGTATGCACCCCGGCAGTTGGCGATACCGGTATGATAGGCCCCGATGCAAGTTTAGTACCGTGCATTACAGAAGGGCAAAGCTTTAGTCAAACTTTTACCCTTCAGGTTCCGGATTCAGTTTTTTTGGGAGGCACATGGTTTCATGTAGATTCAGTAATTATTGATAGCGTAGAAAATTTACCTGGCGGTTTCGGCTGGACGGCAAGCAGAACACCTGCTACCTATTCAGGCGGAACATCAGGTTGCTTTTTGGTTAATGGTACTACGAATGCGGCCTGCGGCCAATATTATATGAGAATTATTATTCGGCTTTATCTTGACGGCTTTTTTACCAACTTACAGATATCAACCGATGCCTTTACAGGCTCCTCAGAATATCTGCGCGTTATTGCCCCTGGCAATAACTGCCCTGCAGTTAACCGTTCTCAAACTGTGGCATACGTTCCTTATGCAACTTGTTCCGCTGCTGGCTTATCGCTAAGCACATCATCAACCAGCGTAAGCTGTTACGGCGGCAATAATGGCACTGCCACAGTTACCGCTACCGGTGGTACCACCTACACCTATTTATGGAACAACGGCGGCACTACTTCTTCCATTACAGGGTTAATTGCAGGCACCTATCGCGTTACCGTAAGCTCAAACGGTTCCACTGCGTCTTCATCGGCCACCGTTTCCCAGCCCGGAAGTTCTGTTACTACGTCAATGTCATCAACACAGTCGTCCTGCTCTTCCAATACCGGTACTGCCAGCGTTACTGCTTCAGGTGGTTCCCCTGGATATACTTATATCTGGAACAATTTTTCAACTAACTTCTCTATCTCAAACCTTCCGTCAGGCTCTTATACGGTAACCGTTACAGACCAGCATGGTTGCAGCGCAATTGGCAGCGTTAACGTTAGCAATCCTTCCGCCTTTACATTGCAAACCAACAGCACTAACGTAAGTTGTTACAACGGCAGTAACGGGTCGGCTACCGCAAGTGCAACCAACGGTACTTCACCATTTACTTATGTATGGAGTACTTCGGCAACAACAAGCACCATCAGCAACCTCGGCTCAGGCGTTTACAATGTAACGGTTAAAGATGGTAACGGATGTTCGCAGTTTGCCAGTGTTACTATAAATGAACCTAACACCCCACTTAGTGTATCTGCTTCAGCAACCCCAACATCATGCGGTGGCAATACAGGTTCGGCCTCAGCAACTGTTAGCGGTAACAGCGGTTCGGTAACATATGATTGGAGCAATGGGGCACAAACATCGGCCGTAAGTAATTTGCAACAGGGGCTTTATATCATAACCGTAACATCAAACGGTTGCAGTGCCACAGCTGAAACAAATGTAAACTCATCTGCTGCTTATACAGTTACAATAGATTCGGTCAGCGTGTTGTGCTACGGCGCAAGTACTGGCAGCGCCGGCGTATTGGTTACAGGTGCAAGTGGTAACGTAACTTATGCCTGGAACACCGGTGCCAGCAGTTCTTCAGTTAATAATTTATCAGCGGGCTTATACAGCGTAACAATTACTGATGGCAGCGGTTGCTCTAAAACCGAAATAGTAAGTATCAGCCAGCCGGCAGTTCCTCTGGCGGTAACTACGTCATCAACTTCCTCAACATGTGGTAATGCCACCGGTTCGGCTTCGGCGGTTACCACCGGCAACACCGGTTCGGTTAGCTATGTATGGAGCAACAGCAGCACACAGTCCATAATAATTGACCTCAGCCAGGGCATTTATACCGTTACGGTAACTTCAGGCGGTTGCAGCGCCACCTCGTCGGCCATAGTAAATAATACCAACGGCCCAAGCGTTACGGTACTGCAAACTGACCCTACCTGCTTCAACTCCAATAACGGATCGGCAACGCTGGTAGTTTCCGGTGGTTCAAGTCCTTATTCTTATACATGGTCAAATGCTTCAACAGCATCATCTATTACCGGAGCAGGCTCCGGAACTTATACCGTTATAGTTACAGACGCATCTAACTGCCAGGCAACTAAAACAGTTACGCTGACACAACCAAACGCAATAACGTTTAACCCTACCATTGCCAATGTAAATTGCTTTGGCGATAATACCGGCAGTATATCGTTATCAGTCGCGGGTGGCACTTCGCCATATGGTTATACCTGGAACAACAGCAGTGCATCTTCAGCTATCAACAACCTTACAGCCGGTTCTTATGCGGTTACAGTAATTGATTCAAAAAGCTGCTCAGCAAGTTTTACCAGTCAAATTACCCAACCATCTGTAGCTTTAAGCTTAACAACAAGTTCTACGGGTTCCAGCATAAACACTGGTACTGCTACCTGCATTGCAACCGGTGGCACAACACCTTATAGCTATAGCTGGAGCAATGGGCAAAATAATCCCACTATAAGCGGCTTACCTTCAGGCACCATTTCCGTTACTGTTACGGATGGTAAAAATTGTACAGCCACCGCAAGTGTAACCGTTAACCCACTTGGCATTAACACGGTAAAAAATACTATAGCAAGTGTTTCACTATTCCCTAACCCTGCTAATGATATAGTGCATGTAGTTGTTGAATTAAGCGCCCCACAAGAACTGCAGTTTAACGTGTTTGATGTAACCGGCCGCCTGATTGAAAGCCATAACGAATCTTCAGCCGGCAGCATTAATTATAACCTTGACGTAACCACACTGGCTTCAGGGGTATATGTAATGGAAATTACCGCTGGTGAAAATTCTGTTAGAAAGAGGTTTGTTATTACAAAGTAAATGGAATGATTTACGTTTAGGTTCAACCAGAAAACAAATGAAGAAGGCACTCTCAGTATGAAGGTGCCTTTTTTGTTTGATAATGTTATTCCCTTCTCTCCCAAAACCTCAGTGAATCATTGCCATTGGTATAAACCAATTCATAACCCTCAGGCATCCATTCACCCCAGTACGTAACTAACCGGGTTCCTGCTGGCATTTTCGACAGCTTTTCAGTAAGTATTAAAGTATACCTTTGGTACAGTTCCGGGTCCAAATCAACAGATTTATCAATGGCATTGCCGCCCTCAATATTTTCGTAAAAGGCGTTGTAAAAGAAAAAGGCATCGTATTGGCTAAAGTCAATATCCATTACGTTGGCATGGACAAACTTTACGTTTGATACATGATAGTGTTGTGCTATTGTGGCCGCTACTTCGCAAAGGTTTTGCCGCTGTTCAACGCCGGTAAAAAATCCATCACTACAGGCCGCCCCGATAATGCAGAACTTGCCTGCACCTGAGCCAATATCAAGCACCTTAATACCCGGCCGGTTTACCAAAAATTTTGCCGCCCGTTTGGCAATAGTGGCAGGCGCCCAATGCTTGCCAGAGAGCCGTTCAATTTCTTTGGGAAAATTGTCGTCAAACTCTTTATCAGAAATAAACCTGGGTGAGAAGATATTCATACTCGCATCAAAGGTAATTCATCATGCTCCCTACAACCCGGCCAAGCTCACCTCATCTCCTTTCTTAGCCACCACAAAATCACCCATTATCAGGTAATCAATATCGGCTAAAGAGAAGCTGCGGATAGCATCGTAAGGCGAGCATACTATAGGCTCGCCGCGGATGTTGAATGAAGTGTTTACCAAAACGGAATAACCGGTTTCATCTTTAAATGCTTTTAGCAATTGCCGCATTTCGGGGTTCTCGGTTTCATTTACCGTTTGTATACGCACCGAATTATCTACGTGTGTAATAGCAGGCAGTTTGCCCAGGTATTCAGGGTTGATGTTATATACCAGCAGCATGTAAGGATTGGGATATGCGCAATCAAAATACTTGCCACAGTCTTCTTCCAATACAATAGCGGCAAACGGACGGAAGCCCTCACGGAATTTTACCCGTGCGTTCAATACCTCTTTCATATTCTTCACCACCGGTGAACCTATAATGCTGCGGTTACCCAATGCCCTTGGGCCAAACTCCATTTTGCCCTGGAACCAGCCTAATATTTTTCCTTCAGCCAGTTTCTTTGCCGCAAACTTAGCAGCGTGAGTTTTGGTTTTTACATAAGGCAGGTCGAACTGCTTTAGAGCTGCTTCATATTCCGCTTCGTTATATCCGTTACCCAAAAACGCCGAGTCCATTTTGTAGCGCTCCGGCATGTTCAGATATTGGTGATAGTATAGCAATGCACTGCCCAAAGCTGTGCCAGAATCACCTGCTGCGGGCTGAATAAATATGTTCTTAAATATTTCGTACTTGGCTATCAGGCCATTGGTAACACTGTTTAAACCTACCCCACCTGCTATACACAGGTTTTCGCTTTTGGTCTTCTCCCGAAGCTTGCGGGCCATGTGTAAAATAACATCCTCAACAATATGTTGCGCAGCGGCAGCAACGTTTAGCTCCTTTTCTGTCCAGTCTTTTCCTTCAGTTTTTGAAGGGCCAAACAAATCGGTAAACTTTTTAGTAACCGGTGTTTTACGGGTGTAGTGATAGCAGAAATAACTCATATCCAGTTTAAAGCCGCCTTCATCCGTCAGCGTAATAAGCTTCTTCATTTTAGTGTATTCCTCGCTGTCGTGCTTGCCGTATGATGCAAGGCCCATTAATTTGCCGGGGCCTTCAATCAATTTAAAACCAAGATGGCGTGATACCGCCTGGTAAAACGCACCCAGCGAATATGGTGTATCTACCGTGCTTAGCTTGGTAATTTTATTTCCTTTCCCATAGGCCGTCATACTGGTAGTCCACTCACCTGCCCCGTCAATAGTTAGTATAGCAGCTTCTTCAAAAGGCGAAGGGTAAAAAGCACTGGCCGCATGGCACATGTGGTGCACCAGCAAATGAAATTTAAACTTGGCTGGCCTGCTTGTGGGGAATGCCTTTTTCAAAGTTTCAGGCAATTTTTTCATATCGCCCAGATAGTTCAACATTCCAAGGTTTTCTTCAACTGTAAAACTGCTTTGCTCCCTTAACAAAGTAGGTAGCTTATCCCAAAACTTAAAGAAGAAAACCGGCACTTTGGAATATGAGATAGACGGCTTCCAGAAAAATGTTACATGGTCAATATCTGCCAGGTCAACATTGGCCGCCTGCATACATGCCTCAATAGACTTTAGCGGTACACCACCGTAATGCTTTTTACGGTTCAGGCGTTCCTCTTCTACTGCAAATACCACCTTGCCATCTACAATAATGCTGGCAGCCGAGTCGTGCCCGTAACAATTAAAACCTAAAATAACCATGCTCAAATACGTTTATGCGTTAATACTATTTCCCTGCCGCCTTCTTTCCATCCAGCGAAACCTGCAAATTATTTTTTGCCTGTATATTGTTAGGATTTATTGCTACTGCCTTTTGGCCGGCTGCAATAGCCTTGTCCCACTCCTTCAACATATTATAGGCTGTGCAAATATTGTTGTAAGCGAGGTCATAGTCAGGTTTAAGCCTGGCTGCTTCTTCTGCTGCCTGGGCACATTCAAGATACTGGCCGTTGTTGTAATATTCCAGGCTCAGGTTCAAGAATGCTTCAGGGGTATTGGCTTGTTTGGCTGCCGCTGCCATATCATCCAGCTTCTTTTTCATCAGTTCCGCCCTTTCCTTTTCTGAAGCCACATAAGCCGGGTTAGTGTTAAGGTCTGTCATAAAATTAACCAGGTCCGGGTGATGCGGGCTTAGTGCAAGCCCTTTGGCAATCTGTTCCTTTGCCTCGGCAATACGCTTATTATCTTTAAGCATAATGGCATAATAGAAATAGCAATTGGGGTTATTAGGATTTAACTGCAAGGCGTATTTAAAATTCTTTTCTGATTCTACCGGGTCATGTGTTGCACTGTATAACACGCCCAGGTTTACATAAATGTACGAGTAAAACGGCCATTCCTGTTTTGCCTTGTTGTAGTATTCAAGGGCGCCGGGGTAATCGCCCCTGCCCATCAGTACAAGTCCGTAATTCATTAAACCACGTCCATTGCGCGGGCTTTTTTCAGTTACATCCTTCCAAAGCAGGTCATCTGAACTCCAGATATGGGTACGCTGCCTTACTCCGTACACGTGAGCGCATAAAAACACAGCAATAAAAACCAAAATAGCCTGGCGCATCCATGCACTTTTTGTAATTGTAACTTCGTATTCCTTGCAAACCAGAAACAGTGCCCAAACCACGGCCATAGCTAAACCGATATAGGGAAAAAACACCCGGTGGTCGTTCAACACTTCCGAAAAAGCAACTACGCTTGATGTAGGCACAAGTGCCAGGTAAAACCACAAAATACCATAAGCAACAGGCCGCCATTTGGGAATAAGCGAGGCTCTATAAGCCAGGTAAAGCGTAAACACAATAAAGCATAAACCCATTATAGACCGGTCGTCAAAAATGCTGTTTACAAGGCCCCAATCGGTATCGGCGCTCAGGTTAAAAGGGAAAAAGAAGTTGTCTACGTAATGCACCATTACAAACAGCTCGGTTATCATATAACTCACCCTGTCCGTTCCGCCCGAGGTCCAGGTTTTAGGTGTCTGCGATTGAGAAAAAACAAAAAGAGCAACCGCCAGTAACAGAGCAGGCAGTACAAGCATCAGGATTTTCAAATCCTTTTTAATATCAAATACCTGCTTCAGGCTCATATTCTCTTCAAAGAAAAATACAAACAGAAAAGCCAGTGGTGCAATCATTACCGAAGGCTCTTTTATCATAAACCCGATAAACATCGGAATTAAGTAAAGCTGAAATTTCCGGTATTCCTTGTAGTAAGTAAACACGCAAAGCGATATCAGAATCATGAGCGTAGATTCTGAATCTGAACGCGAAATAATATAGTTGATGGTTTCGGCATTGGCAGTATGTAGCATAAATACCGCAGTGGTAAGCAAGGCTATGTAAGGGTTAAGCGGATTCTTTAAGGCGATATCGTAAATTTTCAGAACAAACAGATATATGAAAAACCCTAAAATGAGGAAGTCAATAAAAATATGAACGTGGAACGAATAGGTTGAAATAGGCAGCGTTTTGGGGCCTAACCAAAAATCAATAGCATCAAGGGTGGTAACCCCAGGCCTCCAGGCCTGGTTGGCGGGCAGTGAGCTAAAGGTAGTGGCGTCTTTAAAAAAGAGCGGAATGTTATTAATATCCCTTATAAAAGCGTTAGTGACTATAGTATGATCATCATCAAAGTGAAAAGGACTATTAAAACTGTTAGCGTAGGCAAAGTAAACCATAACCACCAGTAAAAGCCCTAATACGTATAATAGCGGTTTGTTGTCTTTCATAGGTTTTGCATGCATTAATTTTTGCGGCATGAATATAACGGAATTGGGGACTATTAAGCAAAAACCAGGGGTTTGGGTAAGCAACAGAGGGAAGTGGATAAACAGCAGCCCCTTCCGTCCCCGAAGGGGAAACCAAAGCCAAATACAGTCCTGATACTAAATCCTTCACCAAAGGAGAAGGCAAGCTGACCTTTATATCGACTGTTTGCCCCAGGTATCCCCTTCGGGGACGGAAGGAACTGCCCTATCACCCGCCAAATCCTATATTTGCAGCATGAGCAAACCTTTAATTTTAGTTGTAAATGACGATGGAATTACCGCCCCGGGCATTAAAGCTCTGGTTGAAACCGTAAGGCATTTGGGTGAGGTTGTAGTTGTAGCCCCTGATTCTCCGCAATCAGCTATGGGGCATGCCATAACTATCAGTAAACCACTGCGTCTTAAACAGGTAGATGCTTTTGAGGGCATTAAGGCGTTTCATTGTTCGGGCACACCGGTAGATTGCGTTAAACTGGCTGTAGACAAAGTGATGCACCGTAAGCCCGACCTTTGTGTTAGTGGCATTAATCACGGCTCCAATTCGTCCATCAACATCATTTATTCAGGAACCATGAGCGCTGCGCTGGAAGCAAGTTTAGAGGGCATCCCCTCTATCGGGTTCTCATATTGCGATTACAGGCAGGAGGCTGATTTTACACCTGCAGCATGGTATGCAAAATATATAGTTGAACAGGTGCTGGAAAAGGGATTACCACCACATACGTTGCTGAATGTTAACATTCCGAAGCTTACGCTGAATGAAATAAAAGGCGTAAAAATAGCCCGCCAGGCAAGGGCTAAATGGGAGGAAGAATACCTGGAGCGGCTTGACCCCATGGGTAAACCTTACTACTGGCTAACCGGTAAATTTGTAAACTACGACCACGGTGAAGATACGGACGAATGGGCCCTGGCCAACGGTTATGTAAGTGTAGTGCCCGTGCACCACGACCTGACTGCCCATTATGCCATACCTTTTATAAACGAAAACTGGGATTTCAGCGTTATTGATAAGAACAATGCTGAACCTACCCCCAATATCAGCAAGGAAGATTTCAACTTTTAATCATTCGTTTTAATTGAATATTATGTTAGACAGGATATTAAACCCTACACCAACAATATATAAATGGGACAGGTTTTGGGTGGGGTTTTTACCGGCCCTAGTGTTGCCTGTTGTAAGCATGTTTGTGCTATATGGCATAATGGCATTATCCTCGCACTATCTCCATCACGAGGAGTTTAGTTTTAGTGCTTTTGTAAATGCCATGCAGTCTACCTTATATTTTTTACGGATAAGTACATTGTGCTGCATGCCCAACGCGGCCTTGTTTTTTCTTTTTATCAGGTTAAATTATAACAACGCCTCGCGTGCTGTTGTAATTACCACCATGCTTTATGTAATACTGATAGTTATAAAAGACGTATCGTAAAAGCATGAAATACTACATCATTGCCGGCGAAGCCTCGGGCGACCTGCACGGTTCAAATCTGATAAAAGAGTTGAAACGAAAAGATGCCCATGCCGATATACGCTGTTGGGGCGGCGATAAAATGCAGGACGCCGGTGGCCATGTAGTAAAGCACATTAAAGACCTTGCCTTTATGGGTTTTTTTGAGGTGGTAAAACACCTGGGCACTATTTTAAACAACATCAGTTTTTGTAAACGCGACATACTGGAATACAAACCCGATGTGGTTATACTGATTGATTACCCCGGATTTAACTTCCGTTTATTCAAATTTCTGAAGCAACACCACTTTCCCATTTTCTATTATATTTCCCCACAGTTGTGGGCCTGGAAAACATCACGAGTTTATAAGGTAAAAGAATACGTAGGCCACATGTTTGTGATATTCCCATTCGAGAAAGAGTTTTACGAGCGCTATGGAGTGAAGGTTGATTTTGTGGGCCATCCATTATTGGACGAACTGCAATTTACCGAAGATGTCAACGGCCTTACCACACCTCAGTTTGCTACGCAGCAAAGCACCCAAACCCAGCAAAAAATAATTGCCATTTTACCCGGTAGCCGAAAGCAGGAAATTGCCTATCTGTTGCCTGAGTATTTGAAAGTGATAAATGATTTTCCGGAATATAAATTTGTGGTAACCGGTATGAACACTATTGGTGCCGATTTCTACAAAAAAATTATTGGCAATGCCCGTTGCGAAATTGTATTTGACCAAACCTATGCTGTGCTTGAAAAAAGTACTGCCGCCCTGGTAACCAGCGGCACCGCAACATTGGAAACGGCACTGCACAATGTGCCCGAAGTGATAAGCTACAAAGGAAGCTGGATATCGTATTTTATTGCCCGTGCCCTGATTAAAAACATCCGCTTTATCTGCATCGTAAACCTGATTTGCGACCAGCGCATTGTGGAAGAACTGATACAGGCCGATGTAAATAAGGACAGGTTAATAAAAGAACTTAGAAAGATATTGAGCGAAGAGGGACGTAAAGAAATGCTGACGGGTTATGATTTGTTACGCAGCAAGCTAGGCAACCGGGGAGCTTCTGAAAGGACAGCGGAGTTGATTATGAAATACAACCAAGTGATTTATGGTTTATGATTTAAAGGCAGCATTTACTTTTGAGGTGGCTGCTTAATTCATAAATCAGCAATCATAAATGTTTTACTTTTTCCTCTTCATCACCATAATAGGGTCATTCTCAGACTCGGTGAAATCGTAGCTGCGGTTGCCGCTTAAAAAAACCTGATATTTTACAGTATCGTCATCCAAAAAATCAAGCAAGCCTTTAACTACTTTGCCGGCAACGGTTACATCAAACCAAAAAGGGCTCCGGGCAAAATCAATAGTGTAAGAGGTAGGAGGTATCTGCATACCATTTACAACTGCCTTTACCTGCGAGCCTTCTAAAAACTCAATACTACCCATAGTGGTGCCATCTGTGCTTTCCCATTTACCCGCCAGGTCACTGATGGTTTTTTGGGCGTTTGATATGCACGGGGCACATGCAAATGCAAAGAGAATAATTAATAAGGTTAGCCTCCTCATAAATACCAGCAACTTAGTTAACTAAAGATAGTGAACTTTAAGTAAGCATTAAATTCACTCATTCTTAAAGGCACCGGTTTTCTCAACGCTATAATTCCAGAGTATTTTCTGGTTACCTGTATCATGGGTATTGCCTTTGGTGGCGGTCGCTTTGCAGTTTTTAAAATACTTACCGGTTACGTTGGAAATCGAAGGGTCTGAGGCCAGAAATACAGAGGTAGCTGCGCCTTTTTCATTACTGATCATAAACATCCGTGCAACTGCGAAGATGGGTTTCAGCCAGCCTTTATTACTGTCGCCACCGAAACCGCTTCTTACCACGCCAGGGTGCACTGCGTTAACAGTGATGTTGGTTCCCTTTAATTTATCGGCAAGCGAGTAGGTAAAACATAAATTACAAAGCTTGGTAAAGCAATATTGGGCTATGCTACTATACCCCTTTTCAGCATTAAAATTACCCGGGTCGAATTTGCCCATTTTGTGACCTTCAGAGCTTAGGTTGATGATGCGGCCCTGTTTGCTTAGTTTCAGCTTATCCAGCACCAGGTCTGTCAGCAAAAAGTGCGACAGGTGGTTGGTTTGAAAACAAAGTTCAAAGCCATCGCCGGTTATTTTCTTGTCGGGATACATTAAACCGGCATTATTAATCAGCACATCCAGCTTAGGGTATTTATCATTAAACTGTTTAGCGGCTGCCCGTATCTGCTTAAATGAGGTCAGGTCAACTATAATATAATCAACCATTGCACCGGGTGTGCTCTTTAAAATTTCAGCTTTGGTTCGCTCTGCCTTGGTTTTATTTCGCACCATCATTACAATGCTAAAACCCTTTGCCGCTAACTGAATAGCAGTTTGTTTGCCTACTCCCTCGGTAGCGCCGGTGATCAATACTAACTTTTTTTCATCTGCCATACGAATGTTTTATAAAGAGCTTTTTTATCGACTCCATACAATGACGTATATGCAGCAGCAATATTTTAAACAAAAAAATGAAATGCCGGTACACTATTCCCCCATTCCAAAATAAATGTAATATCTATCCGGTCAGGCAATAAACTTTAAAACAAAGGGAAATAGCAGTGGGAATGGTAGAACTATGCTATACCTTGTGTTTTATAGTAACAAACTTTTTGGTAACTGAGCCCGGATGAGCCTTGGCATATTTTGCTGACGCAAACCTTCCTGTCTTCTTGTTTAGGTAGATAGCCTGCTTGTGTGTAACGAATTTTTCCTTTGCCATACGTTTGAATTTTTAAAGGTTAATATACGAATTCAGAATAAACAAATTCTTTTCCGGCGTTGGCACAGGGCTCAAAACCTGCAAACCGGTAATATACAAGCAACCATTCAAACCCTCTCGTTAACACATACAATCCAAGGTGGCACCGGGGGGATACTCAAACTTAATACTATGTTAATGTTAAGAATAAACTTAGATAAAAAAAAACAAACTCAGAATTTTATTATCTATTTAGTGGTTTCATCGGCATTTTTATAGCCGGACGGCACTACAAAATCACCGGTGCCAAGTTCGGTGCTTTGGGCACTAACCAGTGTGTAAGAGCTGATAATAACGCCTCCGTTATCTTTGGTTACAGATTCCAGCGGCACTCCCTGCAAGCCTTCCTGGCTCAGGCCCATCAGTTCAATACTGTTTTGGAAGAAGGGTGAGAATTTATAAAAATCGGGCTTAAAATCCCGTGTTATCCACATTTCAGTGGTGCTCTTATTGGTTTTGATAATCACCTTTTCGCAAAGTATACCCCCTAAGGTTTTTGTTTCACCGGTATTGGTTACATTAACACGACTAATACTGTTGCTGCCATTAATATTCTGCACTGGTATGCTGAAATAGTTTTTTTGCGCAGCGCCGGGAGCAGTACCATCACTATAGGTTAACAGGCTGGTGCCATCCGGAATAAAAAAGGTAGTTGAGTTTAATTTACCGTCGGCATAAGCCATCGACATTTTACACTGTGATTGTGAGACGTACCAGGTAACCGTTATTTTGGCATCTTTATTCGAGGCATCGGTATAACTTTGGGTAATTACCATCCCCTTGGATGCAAACAAGCCGGTGCTTACAAGCACAGCAAAAAGTATAGAAAATATCTTCTTCATAAATTAAGTTTAAACTTATAGTTACTGTTAATTACGGCCCTACCACACCTTTAATCTGGGTAGTATTATAAGTACCGTCAGTTACACCTGTTAAAGGGTTACTATTACGCTTAATGGCCTCGCCCGGTGCCCCGCCTGCGGGGCCGTAGAATGGCAAAAATCCACCAGGAATTGGAATAGGAATACAAACCGTACCAATAATAGGAATGGCAACACAAACCTTTAAGGTAACATTGATATAGCCTTTAGTGCCCGCTGTAGTAAACCCGCCACCGTTACCACCATAAGCTGTAGGTGTAATATCAATACTAGCTATACTAATAGGTATAGTTATGGGATAGGTTGCCGTAGGGCCCGCTCCGGGTACTGAACCTACGCAACATGTTGCGTTACCACCGGCATCAAATATACCGATGTTGATCCCCGTGCCGTTATTAATGGTACCGCCTGCGCCGTTTTCTGAACCGCCACCACCACAAAATCCAAATCCCAGAGAAAAGCCGCCAATGATAGGGATATTAGAAACCCCAATTGCAAAACCGACAGAGCCACCGCCACCACCGCCGCCATAAATTGAACCATTGTTTTGCAGAACCGTTTTGGTAGTCAGGTTCATGGCATTACCACCCGGGTTTCCAGCTGTTCCTCCGGCTATTAAGAAACCACCAGTAAAGGTAAAGCTTCCCCCATCGCCTCCACGGCCCAAAATGTACCCGTCATTAACAATACAAACTAACGAGTTAGGATCTAAAGCGCCTGAGGTATAAGAGGGATTAGTATTAACTGAGGCATGCAAAGTAACTGAGTTATTAATAGTTAACAGAACAAACTGAGCCGGACTTGTAGGCAGTCCGTTAAGTGTTTGGAGGTTATAGTCAGTTTCATCTGTTGGAATGGTTATCTGCACAGGTGGCCTTATATACACATTATACGTTACGTAGTTAACCGCGCTTCCGCAAAAAGCTTCGATAATAATGGGAAAATTGCCACCTACCGCGGCACACTGATCAACTTTAACAACCAGTTGAACGGAGCCTGAAGTATCGATTGTAGGATTGCCGTTAAAATAAACATTTACCCCCGGCGGCAACGACGATAAATAGATGATAGAGATTGCCTGATTTCCATTGGTGTGCGACACCGTGATTACTGTGCTTGAAGAGTCGTTAACAGTACGGTCAATAGTGTCAGCCGAATTACTTACGCTCATATTAAACTGGCATTCATAGCAGTTCTTCTCATAGGCTTTCAGCCAGCACTCGCCATTCCAGTATTCAATCAAACTATCCTGGGTGTTAAATATGGTAAGGCCCCTTAACGGATTATGAATAGAATCGCGCTCAGGCGAAGTTAAACGGGGCAGGCCCAAACCCTTGTTGTTTGATTCCAGCTGCAACACAGCGCTGCTGTCGGGTATCAGGATGTTTATACCCACCTGTGCCATGGAGGCGAAATAAAGCAGGAATAAGAGCGATGCGACGGATAGAATTTTCTTCATCAATGAATGGAGATTTTATACAAGTATCAAAGCTATTATTTTCTGCCGTAACTTTTGTCTTTTTTCAGGCCCAAAATCTTTATTTATTTTTCAGTTCTTTCACTTACATTTATGCCAAAATCTACGTTCGGTTAATGAGGAGATATATCCTTTTGTTTTCTTTTTCTGTTGCTTTATCCCTCACTGCTTTTTCGCAAAATGCATTTTGGAGTAATACAGGGCTGGTTTCTTTAAAACCGGGTGCATACCTTTCCATTATTGGTGATGCTTACAACCAGGACAGCGGCATTTACGATAACAACGATAGTATTTTTCTTACCGGCAACTGGAGCCATACAGCACCCAACCGCTGCTTCGATTCAATAGGTGCCGGATGGGTTTATTTATACGCTGCCAATCAGCATATTACCGGCACTTCAAATACACACTTTTTTAACCTGGTGTTGCAAAACCAGGGCGTTAAATACGCCGACCTGGATGTTTATGTAGATGGCCAGCTGCAACTAAACGACCGCGAGTTCAGCCTTGATTCTAATACCGTTTGGGTGCTAAACCCCGATACCGGTGCGGTAACCCGTACCACTGGTTATGTCTCGAGTTTGAAAGATGGTGGATTATTGAGGAGGACACATTCAACATTGCCTTATCTTTTCGCTGTAGGCTCTAATGTGGGAACTTTCCGGTACCGTCCGGTGGAGTTCGACCCTTTGGATACAAATACCAATCATTACAAAGTCCGTTTTGCCAATATTGACCCCACCAGCGAAGGTTTCAGCCGCTCTATTAAAGCGCTTAGGGTTTGCGAGCTTAATCCGGTATGGTATCACAGATTATATCATCAGTACGGAACAGACTCGGCTAATATTACCATCATGTACGACACCGCAGCTGATGGCAAGTGGAATGATGTAGCACACTGGCAAAACCTACCCGAATGGGAATCAATACAAAGCAATGCCAATGTGCCCGGTAGCCCGTTCAACCGCATTACTAAATTTACCTGGAACAACTACATTTATTCGCCCTTCGACCTGGCCATTACATCCAAACTTACCATTACCGGAATGGTAAGCAATGTTACCTGTTACGGAGCTAAAAACGGGGCCATTAATATTACCGTATTAAATGCTGAAGCGGGTTATAACGTTATCTGGAGTAACGGCGATACCGGTGTAAATATTACGGGGCTTAGCGGCGGAACTTATATGGTTACTGTTTCGGAAGTTGACCGGTGCGCATTTACCGATACATTTACAGTTAATGAGCCCACCCCATTGCGGGATGATATTGCAAAAAACAATGCCACTTGCTACGGAGCGCAGAATGGACAGATCCAGCTAAAAGTGCAAGGTGGAACTCCACCGTACACTTATGCCTGGAGTGATTCAGCTAATACCCAGGAAATATTTCATCTGGACAGCGGGACTTACATTTTTACGGTTACCGATGCTAACGGATGCATCATAAGCGATTCAGTGAATATTACCCAACCTCCCCGTGCGCCTTATGCGGTGGCAGGGGTTGATACCATTATCTGGAAAACCGATACCATACAATTAAATGGATTTTTGGGGGCCTCTTACAGTTGGGCGCCTACTGATTTTCTTAGCTGCGCAAATTGCTCAAACCCTCTGGCCTGGCCTGATACGAACATTACCTATTATCTGACAATTACTGATACCATAGGTTGTTTAACCTATGACAGTGTAAGGATTTTTGTGCGCGACAAACCTTTCCCGCTTTTCTTTATTCCTAACGTAATAACGCCTAACGGCGATGGATTTAATGATGTATGGTTTATACGAGACCTGGAAGGCTACCCTGATAACTCTATGCGCATTGTAAACCGTTGGGGCGATGAGGTATTTGAACAAGCCCCTTACCAAAACAACTGGGCAGGCACCTATAAAGGCGAAAAATTACCGGGAGGCACTTATTATTATATACTGATAATACATGATAATGGAAAGGATATGAAGTTTGACGGGCCGATAACCATAGTGAGGTAAAAATTTGATGCATTGAAAAGCAAAATATGATCAGGCGTTTACTTATAGCTTTAGTTTTCCTATCTGCCTCGTTGGCCATGTTTGGTCAGCAGATAGAGGACTTTTCTTTACTTCGCGAAAACGCGTTTGTATTAAATCCAGCCATTGCCGGCACTGAAGGATGGATGCATGGGGTTGCTACTTTCAGAAAAGAGTTTTTGCAGATTAACCAATCCCCCTATACGGCTCTACTTGCTTTTAACGGTCAGATAGCTTCTAAAAACATTGGCTTGGGTGGTTACCTGATGGATGATGTTACAGGCCCTACCAGTAAAATAGGCGCGAACATTGCGTTTGCCTATAACCTGCCTTTGAAAAAGAAATACAACAATGCTGACCCAGACCATATTTTAAGTTTCGGGGCATCGGTAAGTATTGTGCAGTATCGTTTAAACGGAAGCGAACTTCAACCAGATAATCCTTCCGACCCTCAGCTTACTCTTTTGCAGGCAACCAAAATTTTTCCCGATGCCTCCTTTGGTATTTACTACCGGTACAAGGAAAATTTCTTTGCCGGTTTTTCGGTACCACAAATTATGGGGCTTAACATTAACTATCATAGTTCAGACGGAACCGCGGCTATTAAAACTGTTCAGCAACTCAACTTTTTAGTGGGTGGCAAAATACCTTTCGACCGGGGGAAATTAAGTATTGACCCGATAGCTGATTTAAGATACGAACAAGGCGCACCTCCGCAGGGCGATATA
>CAISWS010000498.1 GCA_903889265.1 uncultured Bacteroidota bacterium | reverse complement strand
ATATTTAGTAAGGTTAATAGCCACTACCCCTTTTATTTCGGGTACTGCACGGCGTACTGCTTCTTCAATGCCGGCTTTCATGGTCATAAAACTTTGGGGGCAGGTGCTACAGGCGCCAACCAGTTTAAGGCGCACTATCATATCGTCCGTAATTTCTACAATCTCAACATTGCCTCCGTCATCGTTCAGGTATGGGCGCATCGTATCCAGTGATTTCTCAACCCTTTTCAATAATGCTTCTGATGCTGTGTCTATCATGATAATACCGGCTCGGCTTTAGCTGGTCCTAAATTAGCATTTTTAATGGCAACCTGTCTGGCAACGTTAATAGCCACCTGGTCAAAGGCCTCCGCTACAATGGCGTTATCCCTTCCATAAACACTTGCTGGCTTGCCGGCATCACCACCTTCGCGTATGCTTTGCACCAAAGGTATCTGGCCTAAAAACGGCAACTCATACTCCTCAGCCATTTTTTTGCCGCCTTCTTTTCCAAAAATATAGTATTTGCTATTGGGTAGTTCTTCAGGGGTAAAGTAGGCCATGTTTTCAACTATGCCAATAACAGGCACGTTAATATTATCAAGCCTGAACATGGAAAGTGCCTTGCGGGCATCAGCCAGAGCAACCTCCTGCGGGGTAGTAACAATAATAGCCCCGGTAACATTCAGGGTCTGGGCTACGGTAATGTGCACATCGCCGGTGCCGGGAGGCATATCCACCACCAGGTAATCGAGTTTGCCCCAAATGCAATCGGTAACAAACTGGCGCAGGGCCGAGGTTACCATAGGGCCACGCCAAACAATGGCCTGGCGGTCGTCTACCAGCAAACCAATGCTTAATACTTTAATGCCATCGGCCTCTACAGGTTGTATAAAATGTTTGTCTTTAATTAATCTTACCTCAGGTTTTTTGCCCCGTATACCCAACATAGTTGGTATACTGGGGCCATAGATATCGGCATCAATTAAGCCAACCGCAGCACCCTGTTTTGCCAAACTAAGCGCCAGGTTAACAGCTACCGTAGATTTGCCAACACCACCTTTGCCCGAGGCCACACAAATAATATTTTTTACGCTGGGCAGAATGTTTACACCGGTATTGCGCAGCGAAGTTACAGTGGCATCCATTTCTATCTGCACCTCAACATCCTTGTTCAGGTATTGGTGAACTGCGTCTACGCAATCCTTCTTTATTTTTTCTTTTAAGGGGCATGCCGGGGTAGTAAGGGTTACTTTAAAACTTACTTTGTTGCCGTTTACTTCAATATTGCTAATCATGTTAAGCGTTACCAGGTCTTTATGAAGATCAGGGTCGTTAACATGGCGCAGGGCATTTAAAACATCATCTGGGCTGAAACTCATACTTGCGTGTTGTTGGGTTTTATAACAGCGCGAAGTTGCCGCTTGTTTAGGAGATTGCCAAATCGTTGGGGGTGTTCATGTGTTCAGGTGCTCATGTGTTAATGTATCGGGCAGCTAAGTTTTCTTCAAAAACCTGAACACTTGCGCACCTGAACACCCCGCCCGGTTGAAAAATAAAATTGATAAAAAGTTACGTAAAACATATATTGCACTTGTCAGCAAAAATTGAACATGCCATATATTCCTTTGCACATTTCGGCCCTTTTTATTGCCCTCGTTTTCGCAATTGCCTTTTTAATAATAATAGCCGTGCAGGCAGCCGGGCGCAGGTTGAACCTGCCTTTTGAGGAAACCAGTAAAAATAACCTGGTAACAATAGTGGTTTTGCTGGTTTGGCTGATGTTTACGCTTATTATAGGCCTCTCGGGATTTCTGGATGATTTTACCTCTAAACCGCCTAAGATATTATTGATTATAATACCACCACTGCTTTTTTTACTGGTCATATTTCTCTCAAAGCCCTTTCACGATTTGTGCGAGCCGCTGGATAATTTCTGGTTTGTATACCCTCAATCGTTCCGGATTTTAATGGAGTTTATTTTGTGGCTGCTTTTCCGATACAGAATAATACCTGTGCAAATGACCTTTGCCGGAGGAAATTATGATATCATTATTGGGCTTACTGCCCCTGTGGTTGCCTACTACTGTTTTAATCGCAAGTTATGGTCGCCCAAGGCGGCTTTGGTGTGGAATTTTTTAGGGTTGGGCATGCTTACTTATATCATGGTGGTTTCCATTCTTTCAACCCCATATCAGTTCAGATACTTTATGAATGAGCCTGCTAATACCTTACCATTTCACTTTCCGTTTGTGTGGTTGCCGGGCTTTGTGGTGCCTTTTGCTTTGTTGTTACACATACTTTCCATCAGAAGGTTGATTTTGGGAAAGAGTTGAGTGCCTCGGTAATTTAGTGGCTGGTAGCAACAGATTGCCCGTTAGCAGTCATGTCAGGAGACTCAACAAAAAACAGCATATCATCAATCTGCTTATCGGTAAGCTCAACAAATATGTTCATTTGGGCAGGGCGCGAGTTGGCCATATCAACGCCATATTTATATCCGGCATCCACCACATCGTGCCAGTTGCGTATCCAAATTTTCATCCATTGCTCGCCGCTTTTGCCTTTGTATGGGCCAGCTTTCCTCCATCTCTGAGCAACGCCTTTTAAACCCGGGCCTACACCATCGTACTTAATATTATGGCACGATGCACAATGCGAGCGGAATAAACT
>CAISWS010000497.1 GCA_903889265.1 uncultured Bacteroidota bacterium | reverse complement strand
TGTACCCCAAAGCTGGGCAGGTACTTACGGCGATAACGTTAACCACCTGCAAATGGGAGGTGGGCTGAACATGCGCGGCTATGCCGGGTACTTTTTAGCCGAAACAGATAAGCACGGTGTGATTGTGCCCGCTTACAAAGGCCCATCAGGCTTATCGCTAAGTGAGGAACTTGATTTTAACCGCATAGTTACCGTTAAAAACGAGTGGCTTCGAACGCACTTTACACTCAACACCTATCTTTTTGGCGATGCCGGTAGCATTGGCTACATCAACAGCGCTAACGTGCAACAGCTTTCAACCCTGCGTTTTGACGCTGGTGCTGGCCTTGCCTTTACCATAAAAAAATGGGGTCCGTTGCAGGGAGTAAAGCCTTTAACCTTCAGGTTTGATGTTCCCTTCTTCCTCAGCAACATGCCTTATGTGGATGATGCCCATTTCAAATTCAGGTGGGTTGTGGGGATTGGAAGGACGTTTTGACGCAACTGGTAGGGGTTAATCTTTATATGAATACCTATAGCCAACCTTCTTTTTATGGTCAATACCCCATTGCCTAAAATTATCCGCACCCGACTTTTTCCACTCTTTGTAATTAAGTATTAACTCTTCGTCTTCGGCCATACTTTGAGTAAAATCTTTTTGCTTTTCGCTATTTTGTAATAAACCTATTTGTTCCTTTATTTTATCCAGAAGCGGTAAGTCAGCATTGATATCTCCTATATAACCATCTGGAAGATGATGAACGGAAAAATAAATTTGATGCATCCACTTTTGAAGCAATGTTTCCCGGGCCTTGTCATCAAAGGGATTTATTTCAAGGGCCTTTAAGAGGACATCTTGACTTCCTGACCATCGAAAAGGTTTTGAATCCATCTTTTCACTTTCACACCATTTGTTCAAAGTCGGCTTTATGAGGTTCTCATATAGGGGATGAGGAAAAATGTCATAATCCGGCTCGTCGCAGGCCTCAATATATTCAAGCAGAAAGCAGGTAAACTTCTTGCGCTCATCAAACGTCCAGTCTCCTGCGATTTTGAGGAATTGATCGAGATAAGAAAATGAATCGCTTCGAAGGCCGTTCATTCGCGCAAAGCAATACTGGGCATACAGATCCCATTCCATTGTTCTTGCGGCGGTCTTTCCAACTATTAGTAGCGTAATGTTTCCGAGTTTGGAAACATATTAGATATAAAAATGCAAATTTTTGGGCTTGCAAAAGAAAGCTCCCTGAAAAACGGGAAAGTTTGAAAAGCATTTGGCAAAACAGCTGCCAAAAATTTTCTACACCCGCATCGCAATATCTTAAAACTTCTTACCGTTTAACTTCCATACTCATACCCGAATACCATATTTTCGTCCCCACTTGTTATGTTGCAAAAAAATTACCTGTCCCAATCTGCTCTTGGTGTTCTGCTTGTAGTAGTAGTATTGTTAATACTATATATGGTGCCGGAATTTGATGTAGGTAGTTTTCATTTTAAGCGCATCAATATTTTAGCTGACATCTTAAAAAAAGAACCCAAACACCTGGCCGATACGGGCACAGACAGTGTGAAAAGAATAAAACCGGTTTTTGTAGATACTTGCAAAGAAGGCATTACATGCATTGAAGATTATTCATCTGATACCAATGGAATGACAGACTTCTTCAACGCTCTGGCCTTATCTAAAAAGCAAAACGTTCGTATAGCCTGGTTCGGCGATTCGTATGTGGAAGGAGATATAATGCTTGACCCACTGCGCGATTCATTGCAGGCAATATTTGGAGGCAGTGGGGTAGGGTTTGTGCCAATTACTTCGGAGGTTGCCGGCTTTCGCGAAACCATTAAGCACTCATTTAGTAATTGGGAAACATACTCAATGGTCGGCAACAGGGATGAGGCTCATCCGTTGGGCTTTGGAGGCTATACGGTAAAGGCGAAGCCAGGCAATAAGGTTTTATATAGCCCTGTAAAAAAGAAAAGGCTAAATCAATTCCCTTCATTAAAAATATTTTACGGTAACAGCGCCGGAGGATATTTGCTGGTAAACGATGATACCCTGAAGTTAACCCCATCTCAAAAGCTGAATATGCTGAGCATTACCAAACCGCCGGATGCTGTCCGCCTTTCAGTTATGGATAGCACCCGAACTGACCTGTATGGTATATCCATTGAGGGAAACACCGGCGTTGCAATAGATAACTTCTCTATGCGCGGTAATTCAGGTATAGGCCTCGCTTATGTAAAAGAAGGGATGTATAAATCAGTTGATTCGTTACATCACTACGACCTTGTTGTATTATCATATGGTTTGAATGTTGCCAGTGAGAAAGCCAAAAATTACACTTGGTATATAAAAGGCATGACCAACGTTATTAAAATGATAAAACGGGCCTTCCCCCATAGCTCAATTTTATTAGTAGGATGTAGCGACCGGGCGGCTAACATAAACGGCGAGTATCAGACACTTCCTATGTTGAAGGAACTGATAGATGTGCAACGCCAGATGGCTGTTGATAATCAAATCTGTTTCTGGGATTTATTTGAAGCCATGGGTGGCGATTCAACCATGGTTAACTGGGCGAATATGGAACGGCACCCTTACGCTAATAAAGATTACACCCACCTTACATTTTACGGGGGAAAGAAAGTAGCAGATATTTTAATGGGAACGCTTTTATACGAAAAGGAGAAATATGACAGAAAGAAAAAAAGCCGGTAATATGCTGGCTAACAAGTGTTATCCGCTAATGGTTATTTTATTACTAACGGCTTTTTGCGGAAAGCTGTTGGCGCAAAATAATGCCACGGTGCAGTTTGAGGTTAAAAAGTATCCTTTTGTTCATGCAGATAGAAACGAACTGGTGGGCGCTGCTTCCTTGGATTCGTTCTTTTATGAATTATACCTTCAAAAAACACAGCACCAAACCCGCATCAACATCCTGCAAATAGGCGACTCGCATATACAGGCTGATTTTTTAAGTGAAAAAATTCGTAATGATATACAAATGGATTTTGGCAATGCGGGCAGGGGTATTGTAGTTCCGCTAAGGGTAGCAGGAACAAATGAACCTTTCAATTACAAAATAACCAGCAACGTGGTGTGTACCTCCAAGCGCTGCGTATTTGTTAATAATCCTATGCCTATTGGTATTGGGGGTGTAACCATTCAGAGTTTTTCAGACAGTATTTCGTTTCGTATCAAAGCCTTTGATTCGCCAAACAACAATTACGCTTTTAATAAAGTTACCCTGTTCTACCAGAAAGATTCATCCTTCGATTTTGTGGTTACAGATACCGCCGGAAACAATCTGGGCAAGCTGAATAGCAAAGTGCAGGAAGATTTCCCATATATCTCCACTGTTCAACTACCACATGCTACCAATGATATAATTTTAAAAGCTGTAAAAAATGACAGTACCGAAAACAACGCAACCATTTATGCACTTAATCTGGAAAATGGTAACAGTGGTGTAATCTATCACGCGGTGGGTGTAAACGGAGCCGAAGCTTATCAATATGCCCGCGCCAGTTATTTTGCCGAAGAAACACAGGCTATACATCCTGACCTTTTCATTATTTCGTTAGGCACTAACGAGGCGCAGCATAAACCGTTCGACAAAGAGCTTACCCTAAACCGGCTCGATACCTTAATCAGGCAATTACGTGCCCGTAATCCCAATACCCCCATTATACTTACCACCCCACCCGATTCGTACTACCGGAAAAAATATTACAATTTAAGTGTTGGCCTGGTGCATGCTTTAATGGTTGATTATGCCAGACAAAACGGCCTTGCCGTTTGGGATTTATATTCAATAGCCGGTGGCTTTAAAAGCTGCTACCAATGGAAAAAATACGGATTAATGCGCAGTGATGGTATTCATTTTACCCGGGCGGGCTACGAGTTTCAGGGAAACCTTCTTTACGAAGCAATAGTAAAAGCATATAATAAATATGTTGGCAGCCATTGATATACATAGCCTGTTTCAGCAGTTTGTTTACCACCCTAAAGAGCCGCTTATCTTTAGCAGTGGTTTCTTTCTGTTCCTGTTCCTGGGCTTTATCAGCATATTCTATCTCATTCATCAAAAGCACGACCTCAAGTTGGGGTACGTGGTGTTATTCTCGCTTTATTTTTATTACAAGTCAAGCGGTATTTATTTTCTCTTATTGGTGCTTTCTACGGTAGTTGATTATAACCTGGCCAATCTTATTTTCAATGCAAAAAGACAATGGCACAAACAGGGTTTATTGATATTCAGCTTGCTGCTCAACCTCGGGCTGCTGGCATATTTTAAATACACCAATTTCCTTTTTGAAATATTCTGCAATCTATCCAGCCACCCATATGATCCCTTCCATATTTTTTTACCGGTGGGTGTCTCGTTTTTCACTTTTCAATCGCTTAGTTATACCATTGATATTTACCGAGGAGAGCTTAAACCGGTAAATCGAATTCTGGACTATGCCTTCTTCGTTACCTTCTTTCCGCAACTGGTGGCAGGGCCTATAGTAAGGGCCCGCGATTTTATACCGCAAATAAGCTTACCAACGGTAGTTACCCGCCAAATGCTGGGCCACGCCATTTTTTTAATTGTATCTGGTTTGTTTAAAAAAGTAGTTATCTCAGATTACATCAGCATCAATTTTGTTGACCGCATTTTTGATAACCCCACGCTTTATACCGGCCTCGAAAACCTGTTTGGGGTTTACGGCTATGCCTTGCAGATATATTGCGATTTCAGCGGATACAGCGATATGGCCATAGGTATTGCCATGTTATTTGGCTACCGGTTGTGCATCAATTTCGATTCGCCGTATCAATCTTCCAGTATTACTGAGTTTTGGCGCAGGTGGCATATTTCGCTCTCTACCTGGCTGCGCGATTATTTGTATATCTCTATGGGAGGTAACCGTAAAGGCAGGGTTCGGGCTTACCTGAACCAGTTTATTACAATGTTATTAGGCGGTTTATGGCACGGTGCTGCCGTCCGGTTTGTTTTGTGGGGCGCCATGCATGGTGTAGCGCTTGCCATTGATAAATTCATTAAGGAGTTTTATAAAATACCCGATACCCGTTTCTTCAAAATAGCGGGGATATTAATCACCTTTCATTTTGTTTGTTTCTGCTGGATTTTCTTCCGCGCCGATAATATGCAAATTGCCGGCGAGGTTATCTCCAGGATAAGTATGCACTTTACGCCTTCTGTTTTCCCGGCTTTTGTAGCAGGTTATAGAAACATTCTGCTGGTAATGTTAATGGGATATATCCTGCACTTCATTCCTCGTAAATACGAAGTAATGGCCATGAATTGGGTGGTTGAAATGCCGCTGCCAGCTAAGGTAGCATTTGTTGTTTCAGCTATAGTTTTGGTAATTCAGGTTAAAAGTGCGGGCATACAACCGTTTATTTATTTCCAGTTTTAGAACGGAAATAAATTTCCGTTTACTTTACTGTCAAATGCTTCTTTATGGATTTCAGCTTTGAAAAAGAAATTATACTTGAAGACAGCCGGGTAATGCTCCGACCCCTTTTAGCTTCAGACCTGGAAAATTTACTTACACCAGCCATCAGCGATGAAAAGCTGGTGCAGTATTCACCCAAGCCTATTCACTCCAGGGATTTAATGACTGAATACATTAAAACTGCCCTGGCCGATAGAACTAGCCACGACCGTTATGCATTTACAATTTTTGATAAGCAGGCGAGTGCCTATGCCGGTAGTACCAGTTTTCTTTCCGTCAGTAATTACAATCTCCGGTTAGAGATTGGGCATACCTGGCTGGGCACTGGTTTTCAGAAAACCGGGTTAAACAGGCACTGCAAATTTCTGTTGCTTAGTTATGCTTTTGATGAACTGGGTTTTGAAAGGGTTGAATTAAAAACAGATGAACGGAATAAAGCCTCGCGGGCAGCTATTGAAAAAATAGGCGGTAAGTTTGAGGGCATTTTAAGAAGCCATACTTTAATGAATGATGGTTTCAGGCGCAACAGCGTTTATTACAGCATTCTTAAAAGCGAATGGCCGCAGCTTAAAGCACAATTCCTCCGTTAGCGGGTAATTCAATATGCGCTTACACGATGCCGGCTGTGGTCGGTAAAAATTTCAGTTTATTTAAAATCGTAACTTTGCATTACAAACATTGCAGGTTCAGAGGGATTGCGTATAAGTGAATGGCGGGGATAGGCTTCTTCGGTAAACAGCACCTACGAATTTGTACTGGCATTTCCCCTCTCTTTTTTCAAAGAGAGCGGGTGTCCGCAGGACGGGGGTGAGTTGGCCTTTGGCCGTTTTCCGAATAAGTCTGATATATTTTATAGTGCAGAGGAACATATTTATTTTAAAGCAAACGTTTCACCCTAAATAATTTAAATGGCTGGGAGACAAAATAAGAAATCAGCGCCTGGCTTATTACTGGTTTTGTTGCTGGTGTTTGCTAACCATTTGGCGTTTGGCCAAACCAGCCGCGAGGCAAAGGTCAACGATTTGTATCACTGCCTGCTGGAGTATCATGTAGAATGTCCCAAAACGGTTTTAGCCATTGTTATTTACGAAACCGGGTGGTTGGAATGTAAAAAGTGTTCGTACCAATACAATAACCTTTTTGGTTTCAGGGCCAACCACGATTATCTGCGTTTCAAAAGCGTTTACGAATGCCTGGAGTACTTTAAGATATGGCAGGAGACGTACTATGTTCCTTGGAAAGTTAAGCACCCGAAAAGCACTTATTACGATTATCTTGCGCACGTAAAATATGCCCATGCTAATATGAGCAACTACCTCAGAACAATAAAATCAATAGAACGACTTATTTCGAAAGATGTAAAAGATATGAATGCAACCCTGATAACAGACCCCGGCGCCTTCCAGGAAATGGAGATGGATTCGCTCAGGTATGAAAAATAGTGTGGTTTATTATTTGGCTATATTTAGGTGGCCCGTTCCCCCTTGCTGAAATACATTTTTACCCACGCGGTCTGCTTTTTCGCCCTGCTTCACCACCAGCACTGAATCTTCTACATAAACACTGATAGTTTCACCATGCTGGTCCATGTCGTATTGCCTTTCTTTATTATCAAACATGGGGGCCTTTACGTTTTGGTAATTTTTTACGTGGCCGTTATCGTAGTATTCAAAACGCATGAGCATGTATCCGTAATCGTCGTATAGCTTGGTAATTTTGGGTTTGTTGTAGCCGTAATACGAACGCCAAAGTCCAATATCTATCCCGTCCTTATACTTGCCTTCCATTCTTACTCCGCCGCTGGCATAATAAAATTTCCAGGTGCTGTCCATCAGGCCATTTTTTACATATCCCTCAAGGATTATTTTTTCATGCAAATCATATTGTGCCAGGCCACCTGTATAAGGTTTTCCATCGTGCAATATGGTATCCGGCTTAAAATTTTTCACCGAAAGGCTGTCGCTGCGCATCATAGGTGCAAAATTCAGGCTGCCGCTGCTTGTGGTAATGTATTTGGTAAGCAGGTTACCCTTGCTGTCCTTTTCCCAACAGGATTGAAGGCCAAGCGTTAACACAAGAAGCACAATGCCAATAGGATAGTTGAATGATTTCATAGCTCAATTATATTAAAAATTATATCGCCTGTATGCACATTCTGAATTTATTTTGAAGGGCTGTCCTGGCTTTCCACAATCCGTGCATATTACTTTTAAGATAAGGCGCCGATATCCTAAATTTGTGGCTATGCAGCAATATCACGACCTTCTGAAGCATATTTTAGATACAGGTGTTTGGAAAGACGACCGAACCGGCACTGGCACTTATAGTGTATTTGGCTACCAGTTGCGTTGTAACTTACAGGAAGGCTTTCCGCTGCTTACCACTAAAAAAGTATTTACCAAGGCCATTATACATGAGTTGCTTTGGTTTTTGAAAGGAGAATCCAATATTCAATACCTCTGCCAAAACGGAGTGCGTATATGGGACGACTGGCCATATGAAAAGTATAAAAAGAGCGCTGATTTTGGTGGGGAGGACATTAAAGCATTTGCGCAGAAAATAGCGGCCGATAATGACTTTGCTAAAAAATGGGGCAACCTCGGGCCTGTTTACGGCTACCAATGGCGTAGCTGGCCGGCACCCGATGGAAAATCATTTGACCAGATTACGAGCCTGATAGCACAAATAAAAAAGAACCCCTACTCGCGCAGATTGATAGTTAGCGCATGGAACGTGCCTTACATTGATGAAATGGCCCTGCCGCCCTGCCACACCATGTTTCAGTTTTATGTTGCGCCCCCCGATAAAATGAAAGGCGAAACCAAGGGCAAACTTAGCTGCCAGTTATACCAGCGCAGTGCCGATGTATTTTTAGGCGTGCCGTTTAACATTGCCTCCTACGCTCTTCTAACGATGATGATAGCCCAGGTTTGCGACCTTGCGCTAGGCGATTTTGTGCATACTTTTGGCGATGTGCATCTTTACTCCAACCACATTGAACAAGCCAAACTTCAGCTAAGCCGCGATATCCGGCCGTTACCGCAAATGGTTATTAATCCTGAGGTGAAGGATATTTTCGGTTTTAAGTACGAGGATTTTACCTTGGAGAATTACAACCCTCATCCAGGGATTGCGGCGGACGTGGCTGTGTAATCTGTAGTCCTAATGCAGGAGTTAGCTCTGAATCAGACCTAATTATTGACTTTAATAGCAAATCAGCATCAAAATAGTGCTTTGGCCCACCCCCATATTGCGAGCTCTTTCGTCTGAGCACTTCTTGTTTTTCAAACGAATATCCGTTAACGGCAAACGTGATTTCAACGCCGTGGCACCTCGCTACATTATCCCAGGTTATTACTACGTTAACCCCAAGCCTTGTTAACAGAGTCCTCTTTTCTTCCTCTTTTAACTGATTCAGTTGCGCTTTAATTTTCCACAAGCCCATGATGCCCGCAAGCAGCTTATCCACTTCTCCTTTTGTATCATTCAACCTGAGCCGCTTCTGGTCCAGCGAGCGCAATTGCGTTTTCAAATTTTCCTGTTCCTTTCTGATTTGTTGCTGACGCTCATCATAATCTGCAAGTGTCAACCTATCCAACTCAAACAACTCAACCACTTTTTTTGCGCGAATGTCCAACACCCGCAGTTCGGATTTGATTGTTTCAATATCCTTATCAGTAGTTTTAATAATGGTTTCGTTGCCGCTTTCATTCCACTCGCTCCTAATCTGTTGCATGTACTCCCCTGAATTCACTACCCGGTTCCATACAAGCTCATTTAAACGGTCAAAGTTTATTGACCGTATACCACATGAACGTTCTCTTTTTGAGGCGCACATATAGATTCTTCCATTCCACTTTAGGCTGCCATAGAAGTTGCAGCCGCATACCGTGCCATCTGGTCTTTTATGTCCACAACGTATGAGCCCCTTTAAAGGGTAAAAATGGGTGGTTTTATGGTTACGGGAAACTCTTTTGTTCCTTCCCAACTGCAATTGCACAAGATTCA
>CAISWS010000496.1 GCA_903889265.1 uncultured Bacteroidota bacterium | reverse complement strand
TGCAGAGTCTTTTAAAGTATTTAAACTGTAATGTATTATCCAAGTAGTTCCACACCGCTTTCCTGTTTGCGTTCGGTGCGTTCCAGTTCTTCTTTGTTTACTACTATCAGGTTCTTTAAGCGGCGTAATCCGGTTCCGGCTGGTATGCGGTGGCCTACAATTACGTTTTCTTTTAAACCTGCCAGGTAATCCTGTTTTGCATTGATGGATGCAGTGCTTAGTACCTTGGTTGTTTCCTGGAACGAAGCTGCTGATATCCATGAGTAAGTAGAGAGCGATGCGCGGGTAATACCTTGTAATTGCGGTGAAGCAGTAGCTGGTATTGCGTCGCGGAACTCAACCAGGGCCTTGTCGGCGCGGCGAAGGATAGAGTTTTCCTCGCGTATGTTACGCAGGCTTACTATCTGGCCGGCTTTTAAGTTGGCTGAATCGTGCGATTCGGTAATTACTTTCTTATCATACATTTCGTCGTTAATGGTAAGCAATTCAAATTTTTCAACTGATTCGCCTTCCAGTAATTTAGTATCGCCCGGGTCGTCAATAATCATCTTACCCATCATCTGGCGCACAATCACCTCAATGTGTTTATCGTTGATTTTGATACCCTGTAAACGGTATACTTCCTGAATTTCGTTCACTAAGTATTCCTGAACAGCAAATGGCCCTTTAATATGCAGAATGTCGGTTGGCGTAGTAGCACCATCTGAAAGCGGTGTGCCTGCGCGAACGAAATCCTGTTCCTGAACAAGGATGTGTTTGGATAGTGGCACCAGGTATTTGGTTATTTCACCATCGCGCGATTCAACTATGATTTCGCGGTTACCTCTCTTAACACCACCAAATTTAACTACACCGTCAATTTCAGCAACGGTTGCAGGGTTACTTGGATTACGTGCTTCGAATAACTCAGTTACCCGTGGCAGACCCCCTGTGATATCCTTCACCTTACCCATTACTCTTGGTATCTTGGCAATAATCTGGCCTTGTTTAACCTGCTCGCCATTGTCAACCACAATGTGGGCGCCTACCGGGAAGTTGTAAACTTTTCCGTCTTTACCGCTTTCAATAATAACCGAAGGTATTTTGGTTTTATCTTTTGATTCGATAATTACCTTTTCGCGGTGACCGGTTTGATCATCCATTTCATCGCGGTAAGTTAAGTTTTCTATGATTTGTTCAAACTTCACTTTACCGGCTACTTCGGCAATAATTACGTTGTTGTACGGATCCCAGCGGCAGATAACATCACCCTTTTTAATGTGCTTGCCATCTTTTACAAAAATGGTAGAACCGTAAGGAATGTGGTTAGCTATTAAAGTTTTGTCAGGATTATCTTCCTTCACAATTCTCATTTCACCGGTACGGCCGATAACGATGTTGGTTTTTTCGCCGTTCTCATCAACGGTGGTAGTCATACGCACACCATCCAGTTGAATAACACCGTCAAACTTAGCCTTCATTTCGTTTTCAGTTGCGCTCATCGATGCGATACCACCCACGTGGAAGGTTCTCAGGGTAAGCTGTGTTCCCGGCTCACCGATAGACTGTGCTGCTATAATACCTACCGCATCGCCTTCTTCAGCTAAACGGTTGGTAGCAAGGTTACGTCCGTAGCACTTAACGCAAACACCTTTGCGGCTTTCGCAGGTAAGTACCGAACGGATTTCAATTGTTTCCAAACCTGAAGCATCAATTTTGCGTGCGGCTATTTCGTTTAATACTTCGCCTGCATGTGCCAGCAGTTCGTCAGTTTCAGGATGGTAAACATCTAATAAAGATGTACGGCCTAATATCCTGTCGAACAATGGTTCAACTATATCTTCATTGTCTTTCAACGCTGAAATATTGATACCTCTTAAAGTACCGCAGTCTACATCATTAATAACTACATCCTGTGCAACGTCAACTAACCTACGTGTTAAGTATCCCGCATCGGCAGTTTTCAAAGCCGTATCCGAAAGACCTTTACGCGCACCGTGCGTAGAGATGAAATATTCCAATACCGACAAACCTTCTTTAAAGTTTGCAAGGATAGGGTTCTCGATAACTTCTCCGCCTGTAGAACCAGACTTACGTGGTTTAGCCATCAGACCCCGCATACCCGAAAGCTGCTTAATCTGCTGTTTACTACCCCGTGCGCCTGAATCAAGCATCATGAATATAGAGTTGAAGCCCTGACGGTCTTCAGCAATCTGTTTCATCAATGCAATGGTTAACTGGCTATCAGTTGCGTTCCAGATATCCACCACCTGGTTAAATCTTTCCTTATCGGTAATGAAACCCATTTGGTAAGACTCTTGTATTTCGTCAACCTTAACGTTGGCCTGGTCTACCAGTTTATCTTTAATGGTAGGCACCACCACATCGCGTAAGTTAAAGCTCAAACCACCACGGAACGAGAAGAAGAAGCCCAGCTTCTTAATATCATCCAGGAATTTGGCTGTAGTAGGTATATTGGTTTCAGCCAATATGTTACCGATAACGTCTTTCAGCTGTTTTTTACCCAGCATACGGTTCACATATCCAACTTCGGTAGGTACTACCTGGTTAAACAGCAAACGGCCTACAGTGGTATCCAGCAACTTAATAACGTCTTTACGGTTTTCGTCTTTGGTTCTTACGCGGCATTTAACTACTGCGTGTAACTCAACTTTACCTTCGTTGTAAGCAATAATAGCTTCTTCAGTTCCGTAGAATACCAAACCTTGCCCTTTCACTTTTTCTTCAGGTGTAGTTCTCTTTTCTTTGGTCATATAGTATAAACCAAGAACCATATCCTGCGAAGGAAGAGTGATAGGTGTTCCGTTTTGCGGGTTCAGGATGTTGTGCGAACCTAACATCAGCAATTGCGCTTCAAGGATAGAAGCGTTGCTTAGCGGAACGTGCACAGCCATCTGGTCACCGTCAAAATCGGCGTTGAACGCGGTACAAACCAGCGGGTGTAATTGAATCGCTTTACCTTCAATCAACTTAGGCAAAAAGGCCTGGATTGATAAACGGTGAAGTGTCGGGGCACGGTTTAGCATTACCGGGTGTCCTTTCAATACGTTTTCGAGGATATCCCAAATAACCGGCTCTTTTTTATCAACTAATTTCTTAGCTGACTTAACGGTCTTTACAATACCCCTTTCAATCAGTTTACGAATGATAAATGGTTTGAACAATTCGGCTGCCATATCTTTAGGCAAACCGCACTCGTGTAATTTCAATTCAGGGCCTACAACGATTACCGAACGGCCGGAGTAGTCAACACGCTTTCCTAACAAGTTCTGACGGAAACGTCCTTGCTTACCTTTCAACACATCCGATAACGATTTCAGCGCACGTCCACCTTCAGCTTTAACGGCGTTAGACTTACGTGAGTTATCAAACAATGAATCGATGGCTTCCTGTAACATACGCTTTTCGTTACGCAGGATTACTTCAGGAGCTTTGATTTCCAACAACCTCTTTAAACGGTTGTTACGGATAATTACACGACGGTATAAATCGTTCAAATCTGAAGATGCGAAACGGCCACCATCCAATGGAACCAATGGACGCAATTCAGGCGGAATAACAGGCAGAAACTGCACTACCATCCACTCAGGTTTGTTTTCGATATGCTCATTTGCTTCGCGGAACATTTCAACCACGCTCAAACGCTTTAAAGCTTCTGCTTTACGCTGGCGTGAAGTTTCGTTCGCTGCATCATGGCGCAGTTTGTATGAAAGATCATCCAGGTTAATTCTTGAAAGCAAATCCTTCACAGCTTCAGCACCCATTTTGGCAATGAATTTGTTAGGGTCGGTATCTTCCAAAGCATGATTGTTTTTCAACTCTTCTGCTTCCAAAGCCGACAGGTATTCTTCCTCAGTCAATAGCTCCAGGTAAGCTACGTTACGGCGCTCTTCGCCTTTTTCAGTCATCAGGTTAACACCTTGTGCGGCTTTACCTGGCTGAACTACTACGTAACGCTCGTAATAGATAATGCTTTCCAGCTTTTTGCTGCTGATACCCAGCAAGTAGCCAATTTTATTTGGCAACGATTTAAAATACCAGATATGCACTACAGGCACGGTCAACTTAATGTGGCCCATACGCTCCCTGCGCACTTTCTTTTCGGTTACTTCAACACCGCAGCGGTCGCACACAATGCCTTTGTAGCGGATACGCTTGTATTTACCGCAGTAACATTCATAATCTTTGGTTGGCCCGAATACCCTCTCGCAGAACAAACCTTCCATTTCGGGTTTGTAGGTACGATAGTTAATCGTTTCGGGTTTTTTGATTTCACCATTCGACCTGCCCAGGATGGCATCCGGAGAAGCCAGCATGATGGTGATTTTGGTAAAATCAACTCGTTTTACATCTTTTTTTGGTCCCATTGCTTTTGTTTATTTAACAAAAAAATTAAATCGAAAAGTAGATAACTGTGTACAACTTTGTAATAGCATAAAAACCAGAGTTTTTAAACCACGTTTAATCCACTTAACACTTTGATACTGAAGCTGTTTTCGCGCCTGCCGGCTTGCATACTTGCAGCTAAGAAGTTGTCCAAATGTGTAAAGTGAGGTGCGAATGTAGGGTATTTTAGTGGAATTTGCAAGGATTTGAGAGGAATTGTTGGAGGAGGAATTGAAGCCTTGTAAACTCAAATAAACCCACTGGGCCAACCATGCTTTTCAGCCTTTTGATTACGTCCGAAACGTTCCTATGCGTTTTCTTTCAAAAAAATAACTGGAATTTTAAGCGAGTGTATGCTGACTTGCGCCCCCTTACCTCTAAACGTCCTAAAATTTTCTGCTATTCCAGCCATTACGGATATACAAGTAAATTTCAAAGGTTGAGAATGAGGACCCACTAAAACGAACTGAGTTTTTACACCTTTTTAATGTAGATTTGTTAAGTTAAATATGGTGGGCTATGATTAGTAAAGACGTAGTTTTAAAGTTAAAGGATATACAGTACCTGATGAATAAGCACCGGGTTTTAAAGGGTTATTTGTTTGGAAGCAGTGTAAAAGGAAACTTTAATGATAACAGCGACATTGATGTACTGGTTGAAGTAGATGAAACCATTGAACCGGTTGAATTAGGCGGCCATTTATGGGACCTTCAATTTGCACTTGAAAACCTGTTTAACCGTAAGGTGGATTTGTTTACTACCCGTGCACTTAAAAACCCTGTTTTTATAACAGAGGTAAATAAAACAAAAGAGTTGGTGTATGAGCAATGAACAGGAAAAATTTCTGGTTGACATACAGCTGGCAATTAAAAGAATTGATGTTCATCTGCAACATAAACGGGATTGGAATTTATTTGATAAAAACATAACTGTACAAAGTGCTGTCAAATACGAATTCAGCATTATTGGAGAGGCTGTTTACGAATTATTGAAACTGAAACCGGCTTTCAATTAACCAATGCATTAAGGATTGTAGGTTTCAGGAATAAAATGGTCCACGAATACGATAGTATTGATAATGTGCAGGTATGGAATATTGTTGTAAAGCATCTTCCAATACTTAATTCAGAAATTGAAGCTGCTTTGGAAAGTAAATAAGCTTTGGGTAAAAAATATTTATGGGCTACCCACTTTTGTTTTATAGGTGCCTTAGTTATTGGCGATGAAACCCTGTTAGGCGCTGTGCCTATGGAAGATATGGATTTGGTTGTTCATCCGGCAACGCAAACTTTAATGCCTAATCCTTTGCATCCGAATAAGCCGAGTTATACGATTAAATAGTGTAGTGAATTCTGCAAAAACCAAGCATGAGCATTCTGCTTCATTAAAAGTTGATTTGACGACAACCCCTAGTTTTAAATTGAAGTCGCCTTATTGAAACCTATTCTTTAATAAACTTAACCAAACCTTCTCTTTGGCTATTTTTAAGTTTTATAATAT